>CAYNJD010000097.1:0-10538 GCA_964397355.1 uncultured Mycobacterium sp.
GGGCAGCTTGAACTTCGCCAGCCGCGCCGCCGCGTACTCCATCAACTCGGCGGTCAGCGCGTCGTCGCCCACCACGCCGTCGGCGGGCTGCACGACGGCCTTGATCGCCTCGCCCCAGTCGTCATCGGGCACCCCGAACACCGCGACGTCGAGGACCTTCGGGTGCATGATCAGCTCGTTCTCGATCTCGGCCGGGTAGACGTTGACCCCGCCCGAGATGATCATGTTGGTCTTGCGGTCCTGCAGGAACAGGTAGCCCTCTTCGTCGAGGTAGCCGACATCGCCGACGGTGAACAGGTCACCGGCGCGGTTCTCCTGCGTCTTCTTGTCGTCGTTGTGGTAGGCGAAACTGGATCCGCCCATCTGCATGTAGACGGTGCCGACCTCGCCGGCGGGCAGCTCGTTGCCGTCGTCGTCGAGCACCTTGACCACCGAGTACGGCCAGGCCTTGCCGACCGAACCGGGGTGGGCCAGCCACTCCTCGCCGCTGATCTTGGTGCCGCCGCCCTCGGTGGCGGCGTAGTACTCGGTGATCACCGGGCCCCACCAGTCCAACATCTGCCGCTTGACCTCGGGCGGGCACGGCGCCGCACCGTGGATCACGTTGCGCAGCGACGACACGTCGTAGCGGCCCCGCACCTCGGCCGGCAGCGCCAGCAACCGGCGGAACTGTGTGGGCACCATGTGACTGTGGGTGACCTTGTGGTCGGCGATGAGGCGCAGCATCTCCTCGGGGTCCCACTTGTCCATCAGCACCACTTTGTGGCCCAGCTGGATGGAGATGGACGAAAAGTTAAGCACCGCAGTGTGATACAGCGGCGAACCGCAGATGTGCACGTGGTTGTCGAACGGCGCCAGGTCATACAGCGCGAAGAATCCCGCGGAGGCGACCGGCACCGCATCGGGGTCGGCTCCGGTCAGCGGGCGCTTGACGCCCTTGGGCTTGCCGGTGGTGCCGGAGGTGTAGAGCATCGCCGCACCCATGGTGCGTACGTCGGGCCGGCCCTGCTCGCCGGCACCCAGCGCCGAAAGCGGGGTGAAGCCGTCGATGTCGCCGACGGCGAACCGGCGCTCGGCGGCCAGGCCGGCCTGATCGGCGGCGGTCTTGGATGCTTCGGCGAAACGCTCATGCGCGACAAGCGCTTTCGCGCCACTATCGGAGAGGATGTAGCCGATCTCCGGGCCGGTCAGGTGCCAGTTGATCGCGACGATGTAGAGCCCGGTCTGCATGGCGGCGAAGTACACCGCCAGGGTGTCGACGATATTGGGCAGCACCATGACCAGCACATCACCGGGCTGCAGGCCCAGCGCCTGTAGGCCGCGGCCGTAGCGGTCGGCGCGGGCGGCCAGCTCACCGTAGGTCAGCTGACCACCCAGGACGTCGACCACCGCGACGGCGTCGGGGGTATCACGGGCGATGTTCCACAGGCCGGCTTCGCTCATCCGGCCAATCTAGAACGTGTTCTAGTCCGCTTGCAAGGTGAGGTGCCGTCAAGCCGGCGTGCCGGCGCGGATGGCACGCAGCATGTAGTTGGTGGCCACGACGTGAAGCCCGGTACCGATAACCAGCGCACGGTAGGCGCGACCGTGGAGTCCCGGGAAGGCCGCGTAGCTACGGGCGTGCACCAGAGTGCCGCCGCCGGGAGCGTCGGTGAGCTCGAAGGCCAGCCGGTAACGCGAGAAACGGTGTTGCCCAACCAGAATCAGTCGCTGCTGCTCGGTGCTCTCGGCCACCGCGAAACCCGCGCGGGGTTGCGGCCCCAGTAGCACCAGCAGCGGATTGCGTTCCACACCGCGCAGCAAGGACGTCACGTACCGCTGCAGCGCGGTCCATACCGGCTTCCGCGGCGCATCGACTCGCACCGTGTGCTCGTCGATATACGGCAACTCGTCAGCCATGGCGCCTCCTCCCAGGGGCAGAACACTTCAGCCCGTCACTGAATTGGACGATCCAGCACCGCTGGTTGTGACAGCGGGCCGTCTCACCTGCGGACTGTCACAGAACGCGATCGCCGTTCGTCTTCACCGGTGACCCACAAAAACACCCGAGAGGAACCAACGATGAACAGTGCACTATGGGCCGCCCAGCTCACCCTGGCCGCGGTATTCACGCTGTCCGGAGCCGCCAAACTCACCATGTCTCGCCAACGGCTGCTCGACACCGGCCAGACCGGAGTGGCGATGTTCCCGATGCCCGTGGTGCGTTTCACCGCGGCGATGGAACTGCTCGCCGCGGTGGCGCTGGTCGCACCGCCGTTGGTCGGCGTCGGGCACATCCTCACCCCGTTGGCCGGTGCGGGACTGTGCGCGGTGATGGTCGGCGCCGCCTGGGCACACACCCGGCTGCACGAGCCATGGAGCGTGGCCATCAACGCCGTGTTTTTCTCGCTGGCGCTCTTCGTGCTGATCGGACGGCTGCTCGGCTGAACCGGGCGGAGCTCAGATCAGCGACGCCAGCTGCTGCACCTGGGCGGTGTCGCGGGCGGTGACCACCATCATCGTCACCCCGGCGGCCTCCCACACCTTGATCTGGGAACGCACGTAGTCGATGTCGCCGACGATCACCGCATCGTCGACCAGTTCATCGGGGATGATCGTGGCAGCTTCGTCTTTGCGGTCGGAACGGAACAGCTTGGTGACGTCGTCGACGACCTCCGAATACCCCATCCGGCGGTAGACCTCGGCGTGGAAGTTGGTGTCCTCCGACCCCATGCCGCCCATGTAGAGCGCCAGGTACGGCTTGATCCCGGCGAAGGCGGCGGCGCGGTCGGAGGTGATGACCACCTGCGCGGTGGCGCAGATCTCGAAGTCCTCACGGGAACGGCGCGCCCCCGGCCGGGCGAAGCCCTCATCCAGCCATTCGTTGTACATGTCGGCCAGCCGCGGCGCGTAGAAGATCGGCAGCCACCCATCGGCGATCTCGGCGGCCAGCGCGACGTTCTTGGGGCCTTCGGCACCGAGCATGACGGGGATGTCGGCGCGGCGCGGGTGCGTGATCGGCTTCAGCGCCTTGCCCAGCCCGGTGGTTCCCTCACCGGAAAGCGGCAGCGGGTAGTGCGGCCCGGCGCTGGTCACCGGGGCCTCGCGCGCCCACACCTGGCGCAGGATGTCGATGTACTCGCGGGTGCGTGCCAGTGGCTTGGGAAAACGCTGGCCGTACCAGCCCTCCACCACCTGCGGGCCGGAGACGCCGAGCCCGAGGATGTGCCGGCCACCGGAGAGGTGATCCAACGTCAACGCGGCCATCGCGCACGCGGTGGGGGTACGCGCGCTCAGCTGCACCACCGAGGTGCCCAGCCGCACCCGCTGTGTCGCCGAGCCCCACCAGGCCAGCGGCGTGTAGGCGTCGGAGCCCCAGGCCTCGGCGGTGAAGACGGCGTCGAAGCCGGCCTCCTCGGCCGCGGTCACCAGTTCGGCGTGGTTGGTCGGGGGCTGCGCACCCCAATATCCCAGCTGCAGTCCCAGCTTCATCGCCTGAATTCCTTCCCGCCTTCTTGCTCAGATTGTTAGAACCTGTTCTACTCGATGCCGTGACCGTCAGCGAACCCCGCTCCGCCCTGCCAGACCAGTCGGAACCGCCGCTGTCCGCCCCGCTGGGGTTGTCTTTCGACTACACCCGTTCGACGGGACCGGTCCTCGGTCAGTTCTTCACCGCCCTCCGTGAGCGCCGCATCGTCGGCGTCCGCGGCTCCGACGGCCGGGTATATGTGCCTCCCGCCGAATATGACCCGGTCAGCTACGAACAGCTCACCGAGATCGTACCGGTGGCCAGTGTCGGGACCGTCGTCTCATGGTCCTGGCAGCCCGCGCCGCTGGAAGGCCAGCCGCTGCAGGCCCCCTTCGCCTGGGCACTGATCAAGCTCGACGGCGCCGACGTGCCGATGCTGCACGCGGTGGCGGCCGAAAGCCCGGACGCGATCAGCACCGGTACCCGGGTGCACGTGCACTGGGCCGACGAGACCGTCGGCGCGATCACCGACATCGCCCACTTCGCGATCGGTGAGGACCCCGAGCCCGTCACGCAGGAACCCGATGACCGCGACCCGGTGTCGATGGTGATGACCCCGATCCAGCTGGAGATCCAGCACAGCGCATCGCACCCGGAGAGCGCCTACCTGCGTGCACTCAAGGAGGGCAAGTTGCTGGGCGCGCGCACCGGTGAACAGGGCAAGGTTTATTTCCCGGCCCGCGAAGCCGACCCGGCCACCGGCCAGCAGCTCACCGACTTCGTGGAGCTGCCCGACACCGGCACCATCACCACGTTCGCGATCATCAACATCCCGTTCCAGGGCCAGAAGATCAAACCGCCCTACGTGGCCGCCTACGTGTTGCTCGACGGCGCCGACATCCCGTTCCTGACACTGGTTTCCGACGTCGACGTCCACGACGTGCGGATGGGCATGCGGGTGCAGGCGGTGTGGAAGCCCCGCAAGGAGTGGACCTACGGCATGGAGAACATCGAGTACTTCCGGCCGACCGGGGAGCCCGACGCCGAGTACGACACCTACAAGCACCACCTGTAAGGGGAACCCGGGAAATGAGCACTCGCGATGTCGCGGTAGTGGGTTTCGCCCACGCCCCGCACGTCCGCCGCACCGACGGCACCACCAACGGCGTCGAAATGCTGATGCCGTGCTTCGAACAGCTCTATCGCGAACTGGGCATCGAACGGTCCGACATCGGCTTCTGGTGTTCCGGCAGCTCGGATTACCTTGCTGGACGGGCGTTCTCGTTCATCTCGGCGATCGACTCGATCGGCGCGGTTCCGCCGATCAACGAGTCGCACGTGGAGATGGACGGCGCCTGGGCGCTCTATGAGGCCTACATCAAGGTGTTGACCGGCGAGGTCGACACCGCGCTGGCCTACGGCTTCGGCAAGTCGTCGGCCGGGCAGCTGCGCCGGATCCTGGCGTTGCAGACCGACCCCTACACCGTCGCGCCGCTGTGGCCGGACTCGATCTCGATCGCCGGACTGCAGGCCCGGCTCGGTCTCGACGGCGGGCAGTGGACCTTCGAGCAGATGGCCCGGGTGGCACTGGAGTCGTTTGCCGCCGCCGACCGGGTGGATTCGGTGGAGTCCAGCGTCAGCCTGGACGAACTGCTGGCGCGCCCCTTCTACGCCGATCCGTTGCGGCGGCACGACATCGCGCCGATCACCGACGGCGCCGCCGCGGTCATCCTGGCCGCCGGCGACAAGGCCCGCGAACTGTGCGAGAACCCAGCCTGGATAACAGGTTTCGAGCACCGCATCGAGTCGCCGGTGCTGGGCAGCCGGGATCTGACCCGCTCACCGTCGACCACCGCTTCGGCGCGCGCGGCCAGTGGCGACAACATGCCCGCGGTGGAGGTCGCCGAGATCCACGCGCCGTTCACCCACCAGCACCTGATTCTGACCGAGTCGATGCGACTGCCCTCGAGGGCGAAGGTCAACCCCTCCGGCGGCGCACTGGCGGCCAATCCGATGTTCGTCGCGGGACTGGAGCGCATCGGGTTCGCGGCCCAGCACATATTCAACGGGTCGGCCGGTCGGGTGCTGGCGCACGCCACCAGTGGGCCCGCGCTGCAGCAGAACCTGGTCGCAGTGATGGAGGGACGCAACTGATGCGCGCCGACGACGATGCCGAGCGGGGCCTGCGAAGCGATGAGGAGGAGTTGCGCTGGTGACTGGTCAACTTGCGGCGGTGCTGGGCACCGGGCAGACGAAATACGTCGCCAAGCGTCACGACGTGTCGATGAACGGCTTGGTGCGCGAAGCGATCGAACGCGCGCTGGCCGACTCCGGTTCGACGTTCGACGACATCGACGCTGTGGTGGTGGGTAAGGCGCCGGACTTCTTCGAAGGCGTCATGATGCCGGAGCTGTTCATGGCGGATGCTCTTGGTGCCACAGGCCCCAACGGCGGCAAACCGCTGATCCGGGTGCACACCGCGGGCTCGGTTGGAGGCTCGACCGCGATCGTCGCCGCCAGCATGGTCAAGGCCGGCAAATACCGCCGGGTGCTGGCGATGTCCTGGGAGAAGCAGTCGGAGTCCAACGCCATGTGGGGGCTTTCCATCCCGGTGCCGTTCACCAAACCGCTCGGCGCCGGGGCGGGCGGCTATTTCGCCCCGCATGTGCGCGCCTACATCCGCCGGTCCGGCGCGCCGCTGGACACCGGCGCCAAGGTGGTAGTCAAGGACCGGCTCAACGGCGCCCGCAATCCGCTCGCGCATCTGCACCAGCCCGACATCACCGTGGAGAAGGTGATGGCATCCGCGATGTTGTGGGACCCGATCCGTTTCGATGAGACCTGCCCGTCCTCGGACGGCGCATGCGCGGTGGTGATCGGCTCTGAAGACGCAGCGGCCGCTCGAATCGACGCCGGCCAGCCGGTGGCCTGGATCCACGCCACCGCGCTGCGTACCGAACCGCTGGCCTACGCCGGACGCGATCAGGTCAACCCGCAGGCCGGCCGGGATGCGGCGGCAGCGCTGTGGCGCGAAGCCGGGATCACCAGCCCGATCGACGAGATCGACGCCGCGGAGATCTACGTGCCGTTCTCCTGGTTCGAGCCGATGTGGCTGGAGAACCTGGGCTTCGCCGCCCCCGGTGAGGGCTGGAAGCTCACCCAGGACGGCGAGACCGCGATCGGCGGCAAGCTGCCGGTCAACCCGTCGGGCGGGGTGCTGTCGTCCAACCCGATCGGCGCGTCGGGCATGATCCGGTTCGCCGAGTCGGCGATCCAGGTGATGGGCAAGGCCGGCGACCATCAGGTTCCCGGCGCCCGAAAGGCCCTCGGCCACGCCTATGGCGGCGGCTCGCAGTACTACTCGATGTGGGTCGTCAGCTCCGACAAGCCCGCGGCCTGATGAAGTACACACTCAGCGTCGCGATGGGGCCGGTGGAGGAACTGGTCGCACTGGCGCGATGCGCCGAAGAGGTGGGTTTCGACGCGATCGCGCTGCCCGACTCGCTGTTCTTCATGGAGTCCGCCGCCGCGGACTATCCCTACACCCCGGACGGCTCGCGGATGTGGAACGCCGACACCCCGTGGGTGGATCCGCTGATCGCCGCCGCCGCGATGGGCGCGGTCACCTCGACGCTGCGGTTTTACACCAACGTGCTCAAGCTGGGTTCGCGCAACCCGCTGCTGCTGGCCCGGCAGGTGGGCTCGGTGGCGAACCTGACCGGCAACCGGTTCGGCCTGGGGGTCGGGATCGGCTGGGCACCCGAGGAATTCGAGTGGTGCGGCGTACCGTACGCCCGCCGCGGCGCCCGGGTCGACGAGATGATCGAAGTCATCAAGCTGGTGCTGGCCGGCGGGATGGTCGAATTCCACGGCGAGTTCTACGATTTCGACCGGTTGCAGATGAGCCCGGCGCCCAGTGCGCCGGTGCCGTTCTACGTGGGCGGGCACACCGACGTCGCGCTGCGGCGTGCCGCCCGAATCGGCGACGGCTGGACGTCGGCGATGATGACCGGCGCGCAGCTGGCCGAGACCATCGGCAAATTGCAGGCGCTGCTGGCCGAGCACGGCCGGGCCGACGTGCCATTCGAGTACCAGGCGGTGTGCATCGACAAGTTCGGCGTGGACGGTCACCGCGAGTTGGCGGCGGCCGGCGTCACCGACAACATCGTGATCCCTTGGATGCTGGACGGTTTGGGCTTCGACGCCCCGCTGGCCGCCAAGCAGGACTGCCTGAAACGTTTCGCCGACACCTATATCCATTCCGGCTGGCAGGAGTAGTTCTGATGAGTGCTGATCATCCCGCCCACCTAGCAGGCCAACGCTCCCGCGATGCGGTGGCCGCCCGCGACAAGGAGGCCTGGCTGTCGGTCTTCGCCGACGACGCCATTGTCGAGGACCCGATCGGTCCGTCCCCGTTCGACCCGGAGGGCAACGGCCACCGTGGCCGCGACGCGATCTCGGCGTTCTGGGACAAGGCGATCGCCGCGACCGACAAGATCGAGTTCAACTTCGTCGACAGCTTCGCCTGCGGCAACGAGGAGGCCAACGTCGGCTCGATCGTGACGACCATGGCCGGCCACCAGATCACCACCGACGGGGTGTTCACCTACCGAGTGAACGACGAGGGCAAGCTCATCGCGCTGCGCGCCTTCTGGGAAGTCGAACGCGCAGCAAAGACCGCCCGCAAAATCTGAACCCGCCTCGATTCATTGACTACCGCGGCTGCGCGGAGTAATTTGCTGCGAATAGCGCGAATGCAACAAGGCCACGTGTTGGGGAGAGCGTGCCTTGTCAGGGGGTAGGCCATGCGGCATGGCAAATTGGCCGGTCTCGGCGGGATAGCCTTCGGCGCTATGTTCGGTGCCGCGTTGGGCGCCGGTCCCGGTGCCGCGGCCGACGCCATCGACGACGCCTGGCCGTACGGCGGC
Source organism: uncultured Mycobacterium sp. (assembly GCA_964397355.1). Lineage (GTDB taxonomy): Bacteria > Actinomycetota > Actinomycetes > Mycobacteriales > Mycobacteriaceae > Mycobacterium. Next base: position 8,377 of record CAYNJD010000097.1, read on the forward strand.
ACGGGTTCGCCGTACACATCGCTGCACCTGCCCGGCTTCCCGGAGGCCGGTTCGGGAACGAATGGCGGCCGCGACGTGTTCGGCCCCTTCACGCACACCTATGGCGACTACATCGCCACCCACACCGACGACGGAACCGACGAGTGGTACACCGCTCACAGCGACACCTACGTCATCCCCGACTTCTACACCGAGGAACGCACCGAGGTCACCGGACTGCTCGATGGCTCGGCCACGTTCCCCAGCGCCGGAACGGTTTTCGACACCACCGACCTGTTCCCGATCAACAGCCCCATCGGGGTGCTGAACCCGTTCGAGAACTCCTACGTCAACGATCCGGAATTGGGTTTCGCGGACCAGTTCACCCTGAATTTGTTCTTTATCGCGGGTAGCAACACCTTCTTGAGCGACGCCGCCGGGATCAAGGACGTGATCAACGTCGACGGGCAGCAGTTCACCGTGTTCGACCTGCCCTACACCGCCGGCGCCGAACCCGGGTTCGCCGATTTGCTGGCCGAACTGACCGGCGCGGCACCGGCCGCCACGGATCTGTTCTAAGCGTCTACCACAACGGAGGTTGTCATGCGGGTTCACTTAGCGGTAGGGCTCGCGGGAGCCGCACTCGGATTAGCGGTGACAACCGCCGGTCACGCTGCCGCCGATGCGATCGATGACGCCTGGCCCTACGGCGGTACGGGTCCGGTCGACTCATCCTCGCTGGCGCTGCCCGGTTTCCTCTTCATCGCCCAGGGACATGGCACCAATGAGGGCCAGGACGCCTTCGGCCCCATCGTCAACAACTGGGGCGACTACACCGCCACCCACACCGCCAACGGAACCGACGATTGGTACACGGTCCACGACAACACGTTCATCATTCCCGGCCTCTACACCAACGAGCACACCGAGGTCACGAGCGTTCTCGACGATTCGGCCGGCTATCCCAGCGTGGGAACGGTTTTCGACCAGACCGAGCTGTTCCGTTCCAACAGCCCCATCGGCGTGCCCAACTGGTTCAGCTACACCACGCTCAACGACCCGGAGCTGGGCTACGCCTCCCAATTCACGCTGTGGCCGCTGTTCAGCAACACCTTCCTGAACACCGACGACGGCATGAAAGACGTGGTGAGCAGCTTCGGGCAGCAGTTCACCCTGTTCGAGATCCCCGTCACCGACGCGTCCGGTGCCGGGGACGCATCAGACGCCGGGTTCGCCGAACTGCTGGCAGAACTGACCGGCGCGGCACCGGGCGCAACAGATCTGTTCTGAACCTCGACAGCGCACCCGCGCGTATGGCCTGAGCGGTTGCCGTTGACCGGGCACACCAAAAATGTTAATTTCCTGAAAAGAAAAAGAGGGCTTTTTACTTTTCGAGGGGTGGCCATGCGAACTCACGTTGCAGTCGGAGTCGTCGGAGCAGCGGTCGGCGTCGCGGTCGCACTCGCCGGCCACGCCGCCGCCGATGCGATCGATGACAGCTGGCCCTACGGCGCCGGTACCGGCATGGAGGCACCCGGCTTCTACGACCCCAGAGGGGGAACCGACGGTGTCTTCACCGTCTACGACGGCTCCGGCGGGCCGGACTGGTACACGGCCCACATCAGCGATTTCAGCATCCCCCTGCTCTACCACAACGAGCACATCGAGGTCCTCAGCCTGCTCGACGACTCAGCCGGCTATCCCACCGTCGGAACGGTTTTCGACACAACCGAGATGCTCCCGTTCAACTTCCCCATCGGTGGTGTGATGCACATGTTCACCAGCACCGTCATCGACGACCCCGAGTTGGGGTACGCCAACCAATTCACCATCACCCCGTTATTCACCAACACGTTCCTGATGACCGACGACGGCATGAAGGACGTCGTCACGACCTTCGGGGGGCCGTACACGCTGTTCGAGATCCCGTTCACCGACGCGTCCGGCGGCGCCGACGCATCCGATGCCGGTGACGCGTTCGCCCAACTGCTGGCCGAACTCGCCGGGAGTGCTTGATCGGCGTGCCCGCCCGCCGGTGGTCTCGGCGACCGCCTTCGCCGCCGCGCGCCGGCAACTCCGTCACACCGCTGGATCTCCCGGCGCTTTGACCGGTTCCAGGCCGGCGCGGTAGCGCTGCGCGAGGTCCTGGTAGTACTTCGGGTTGGCGTTGATCCACATCTCGG
>CAYNJD010000098.1:0-10538 GCA_964397355.1 uncultured Mycobacterium sp.
TCGTCGCCTTCTCGGTGTGCTCCGGGCAGGCCGGGTAGCCCGGGGCGGGGCGGATTCCCTGGTACTTCTCGGCGATGAGTGCCTCATTGTCCAGGGCTTCGTCCGGCTGGAATCCCCAGAACTCCTTGCGAACCCGCTGGTGCATCCGTTCGGCGAAGGCCTCGGCCAGCCGGTCGGCGACCGACTCCAGCAGGATCGCACTGTAGTCGTCGAGATCCGCCTTGAACTCCGCGATCTTCTCGCCGCTGCCAAGGCCCGCGGTGACGGCGAAGGCTCCGATGTAGTCGGCCAGACCCGTTTCTTTGGGGGCGATGTAGTCGCCGAGCGACCGGTTCGGGATGCCGGCCCGGTGCGCCCCCTGCTGGCGCAGGTTGTGGAACGTGGTCAGCACCTCGGTGCGGGAGTCGTCGGTGTAGACCTCGACATCGTCGCCGACCGCGTTCGCCGGGAAGAACCCGATCACCGCGTTGGCCGTCAGCCACTTTTCTTTGATCGCGGCATCGAGCATCTGCTGGGCGTCGTCGTAGAGTTTGCGGGCGGCCTCACCCGAAGCCGGGTTGTTGAGGATGTCGGGGAAGCGGCCCTTCATCTCCCAGGCGTTGAAGAACGGCTGCCAGTCGATGAACTCACGCAACTCGGCGAGGTCGTAATCGAGGAACTCGCGTACGCCCAGGCCCTGGACGGGCACCGGCGGTGTGTAGCCGTCCCACTCGATCGGCGTCCGGTTGGCGCGGGCCTTCTCCAGCGGCACCATCGGCCGCTCGTTCTTCTGGGCGTGCCGTTCCCGCAGCGACGCGTAGTCCTTCTCGGTCTGCTCCAGCAGCGCCGGCCGTTGCTTGTCGTCGAGCAGCGCCGCAGCGACCGGCACCGAGCGGGAGGCGTCTTTGACCCAGATCACCGGGCCGCTGCGCCGCGGCGCGATCTTCACCGCCGTGTGGGCGCTCGAGGTGGTCGCGCCGCCGATCAGCAGCGGGATCTGCAGGCCTTCGCGTTCCATCTCGGCGGCGAAGCCGGCCATCTCCTCCAGCGACGGGGTGATCAGGCCGGAGAGTCCGACCATGTCGGCGTCGTACTCGTTGACCGCGGCCAGGATCTTGTCGGCGGGCACCATCACGCCCAGATCCACGACGGAGTAGTTGTTGCACTGCAGCACGACCCCGACGATGTTCTTGCCGATGTCGTGGACGTCGCCCTTCACGGTCGCCATCACGATGGTGCCGTTGGTGTGCTCGGCTTCACCGGGCTGTTTTTCCGCCTCGATGAACGGCAGCAGATAGGCCACGGCCTTCTTCATCACCCGGGCCGACTTCACCACCTGCGGCAGGAACATCTTGCCCGCGCCGAAGAGGTCGCCGACGACGTTCATGCCGTCCATCAGCGGGCCCTCGATCACCTCGATCGGCCGGCCGCCCGCGGCGGCGATCTCGGCCCGCAGCTGCTCGGTGTCCTCGTCGACGTGGGCGTCGATGCCCTTGACCAGCGCGTGCGTGATCCGCTCGCGGATCGGCAGAGATCGCCACTCCGCAAGCTCCGAGTCGCGGGCCCCTTCCCCGGAGGAGTTGAACCGTTCGGCGATCTCCAGCAGCCGCTCGGCGGCGTCCTCGCGACGGTTCAGCACCACGTCTTCGATCCGCTCCCGCAACTCGGGGTCGATCGAGTCGTAGGGCACCAGCGCGCCGGCGTTGACGATGCCCATGTCCAGGCCGGCCTTGATGGCGTGAAACAGGAAGACCGCGTGTATCGCCTCGCGAACCGGGTTATTGCCCCGGAAGGAGAACGACACATTCGAGATACCGCCGGAGAGGTGCACCCCGGGCAGGTTCTGCTTGATCCAGGCGCAGGCCTCGATGAAGTCGATCCCGTAGGTCGCGTGCTCCTCGATGCCGGTGGCCAGCGCGAAGCAGTTGGGGTCGAAGATGATGTCCTCGGCGGGGAAGCCGACCTCCTCGGTCAGGATCCGGTAGGCCCGGCCGCAGATCTCCTTGCGGCGCTCCAGGTTGTCGGCCTGCCCCTGCTCGTCGAAGGCCATCACGACGACGGCGGCGCCGTACTTGCGGCACAGCCGCGCCTCGCGGATGAACTTCTCCTCGCCCTCCTTCATCGAGATCGAGTTGACGATCGGCTTGCCCTGCACGTTCTTCAGGCCCGCCTCGATGACCTCCCACTTGGAGGAGTCGATCATCACCGGGATCCGGCTGATGTCCGGCTCGGCGGCGACCAGTTTGGTGAACCGGTCCATCGCGGCGACGCCGTCGATCATGCCCTCGTCCATGTTGATGTCGATGACCTGCGCGCCGACCTCGACCTGTTGCAGCGCGACCGACAGCGCGGTGTCGTAGTCCTCGGCCTTGATCAGGTTGCGGAACCGGGCGGAACCGGTGATGTTGGTGCGCTCACCGATGTTCACGAACAGCGAATCCTCGGTGATGTTGAGCGGTTCCAGGCCCGCCAGCCGGGTGGCCACCTCGATCTTGGGCAGCTCACGCGGCGGCTTGCCTTCGACGACCTTGGCGATCTCGGCGATGTGCTCCGGCGCCGTTCCGCAGCAACCGCCGACCAGGTTGACCAGGCCGGCGTCGACGAAGTCGGCGATATAGGAAGCCTGCCGCTCCGGATTCTCGTCGTATTCGCCGAAAGCGTTGGGCAGGCCGGCGTTCGGGTAGCAGGAGACGAAGGTGTCCGCGATCCGCGCCATCTCGGCGATGTAGGGCCGCATCTCCGGCGCGCCCAGCGCGCAGTTGAGGCCCACCGCGATCGGCTTGGCGTGCCGGATCGAGTTCCAGAACGCCTCGGTGACCTGACCCGACAGCGTGCGCCCGGAGGCATCGGTGATGGTGCCGGAGATGATGACCGGCCAACGGCGGCCACGGTCCTCGAACAGCGTCTCGACGGCGAACACCGCGGCCTTGGCGTTCAGCGAGTCGAAGATCGTCTCGATGAGGATGATGTCGGCACCACCGTCGACCAGGCCGTTGGCGGCCTCGAGATAGGCGGCGACCAGCTGGTCGTAGGTGACGTTGCGGGCACCGGGGTCGTTGACGTCCGGCGAGATCGACGCCGTCCGCGTCGTAGGCCCGAGGGTGCCCGCCACATAGCGGGGCTTCTCGGGGGTGCTGAACTCATCGGCGGCCTTGCGGGCCAGTGCGGCGCCGGCATAGTTCAGTTCGTAGGCCAGCTCCGACATGTCGTAGTCGGACAGCGAGATCGCGGTCGAGTTGAACGTGTTGGTCTCGATGATGTCGGCGCCCACCTCGAGATACTCGCGGTGGATGCCCTCGATGATCTGCGGCTGCGTGAGGTTGAGCAGGTCGTTGTTGCCCTGCAGCGGGCTCGGCCAGTCGCTGAACCGCTCGCCGCGGTAGCCGGCCTCGTCGGGGCGGTCCCGCTGAATCGCCGTGCCCATCGCGCCGTCGATCACCACGATCCGCCGGCGCAGCGCAGCCGTCAGCTCGTCGGTGCAGTCGGGCCGGATGTCGGGTTCAAAGGTGTTCACGCGGGCTCCTCCCATGACGGAAGGCGTCCTTAACTCCGTCGAGCGTGGCGGCTTCCGGCTAAGACCGGCGAACCGTTGCAACGCCTCTCGACCGTGGAAAGTCTACTTTGTCCCCCGGCGCCGAGACGAACGCCCCAGACTCGGCCGGTCGGAGTAGAGCCCGTGATCTTTGCGTACGCCGTAGGCTGATTCCGTGACCCGATCGGCCGACGGCACTGTCTTCCCCGACCTCCACGACACCATCGTGGTGGTCGCATTCGAGGGCTGGAACGACGCCGGCGACGCCGCCAGCGACGCGGTGGCCCACCTGAACAACATCTGGGAGGCCCGGCTGATCGTCGACATCGATGACGAGGCGTACTACGACTACCAGGTGAATCGGCCGGTGATCCGCCAGCTCGACGGCGTCACCCGCGAGCTGGTGTGGCCGTCGATGCGCATTTCGCACTGCCGGCCGCCGGGCAGCAACCGCGACATCGTGCTGATGCACGGGGTGGAACCGAACATGCGGTGGCGGACGTTCTGCGCCGAGCTGGTGGCGGTCATCGAGCAGCTCGACGTCGATACCGTGGTGATCCTGGGCGCGCTGCTGGCCGACACCCCCCACACCCGCCCGGTTCCGGTGTCCGGGGCGGCCTACTCGCCGGAGTCGGCCGCCCGCTTCGGGCTGACCGAAACGCGTTACGAGGGCCCCACCGGGATCACCGGGGTGTTCCAGGACGCGTGCGTCGCGGCCGGGATCCCGGCGGTGACGTTCTGGGCGGCCGTGCCGCACTACGTCTCGCAGCCCCCCAATCCCAAGGCGACGGTCGCGCTGCTGCGTCGCGTCGAGGACGCCCTGGACGTCGAGGTGCCGCTGGGTGAGCTGCCGGCCCAGGCCGAGGAGTGGGAGGCCGCGGTCACCGAGATGGCCAGCGAGGACGACGAGATCGCCGACTACGTGACCTCGCTGGAGGAACGCGGCGACGCCGAGGTCGACATGACCGATGCGCTGAGCAAGATCGACGGCGACGCGCTGGCCGCCGAGTTCGAGCGGTATCTGCGGCGCCGGCGGCGCTAGCTCTTTGCCGCTACTTCGCTTCTATTTCTCCAAGGCCTCGTTGTAGCTGCTGGTGGAACGCCCCAGCGCGGCGACCTCGGCGTCCATCCGGGTCATCAGGTCGCCGGCGGTCTTGCTGATCGGGGTCTCCGCGAACGGGCTGGACAGCAGCGGCTTGAGCCAGCGGAACAGCCCCACCCAGCGCGGGCAGTAGACCCGGACACGGCGGTTCTCGATCCCGTCAACGAACGCGTCGGCGCATTCGCCCACCGAGGTGGTCTTGTTCAACGGCCACGGCAGCTTGGCCAGCATCTCGGCCGCGGTCGACAGGTCCTTCTTGGTGTCGCGCACCAGCGCGGTGTCGATCCAGGACATGTGCGCCGAGCCGACCGTCACCCCCAGATGGGCGGTCTCCAGGCGCAGCGAGTTGGCGAGGTGCTCCACACCGGCCTTGGACGCGTCGTAGGGCAGCATGCCCGGCGCGGCGGTGAAGGCCGCCAGGGAGGACACCACCAGCACATAGCCGCGGCGCTCGATGACGGCGGGCAGCGTGGCCCGCACCGTGTTGAACGCCCCCACCAGGTTGACATCGATGACCTTCCGGAACGCCTCCGGGTCGACGCCGAGCACCGAGCCGTAGCTGGCGATGCCGGCGTTGGCCACCACCGCGTCGATCCGCCCGAAGCGCTGCACGGCCGCATCGGCGGCGGCCTGCATGGCCTCCAGGTCGCGCACATCGGCGGCGACGGTCAGCACCCGGTCACCGCCGAGTTCGTCGGCGACGGCGTCGAGCTGGGATTTGTCCAGATCGGACAGCACCACCTTGGCGCCCTGGGCGTGCAGCCGCCGGGCGGTTTCGGCGCCGATACCGTGCGCGCCGCCGGTGATGAAAACCACTTGGGAGTGAATCGCAACCATGCGCTCAACCTACCCGCGCGGCGGGCGGGGGCTACAGCGGCTGAAGGGATACGCCCAGCAGCGCGTCGATCGCGGTGGCCACCAGCCGCGGCGCGGCGGTGTCGTGACCGCCGTACTCGCACGCGTCGGTGGCCCAACCATCGAGTGCGGCAAGCGCTTTGGCGGTGTCCAGGTCATCGGCGAGGTAGCGGCGCAACCGGGCGACCACGTCGTCGGCGGCCGGTCCGGCGGGCAGGGTGGTCGCCGCCCGCCAACGCTGCAGCCGGGCGGTGGCCGCATCGAGAGTCTCGGTGTCCCAGAACCTGTCGCTGCGGTAGTGCCCGGCCAGCAGGCCCAGCCGGATCGCCGCCGGCTCCACGCCCTGGGCGCGCAGCTTGGACACCAGCACCAGGTTGCCGCGACTCTTGGACATCTTGTGCCCGTCCCAGCCGATCATGCCGGCGTGCACGTAGTGGCGGGCGAAACGCCGCTCCCCGGTGAGGGATTCGGCGTGCGCGGCGGAGTACTCGTGGTGCGGGAACACCAGGTCGGACCCGCCGCCCTGGACGTCGAGGCCGGTGCCGATGCGGGTCAGCGCGATCGCGGCGCACTCGACGTGCCAGCCGGGCCGCCCGGCGCCGAACGGGGCCGGCCAGCTCGGTTCGCCCGGCCGGGCGGCACGCCACAGCAGCGCGTCGAGCGGATCGGTCTTGCCGTCCCGGTCCGGGTCTCCCCCGCGCTCGGCGAACAGTTCCAGCATGGTGGCGCGGTCGAAGCCGGATTCGTAGCCGAATTGATCGGTGGCGTCGGCGCGGAAGTAGATGTCGGCGTGCTCGCCGTCGACGATGTAGGCCGATCCGGCGGCCAGCATCTTCTCGACCACTTCGACCACCTCGTCGATGGCCTCGGTGGCCGCCACATAGTGCTGCGGCGGCAGCACGCGCAGCGCGGCCATGTCGGCGCTGAACAGTTCGACCTGGTCGGCGGCCAGGCTCTGCCAGTCCACGCCGTCACGCTCGGCGCGTTCCAGCAGTGGGTCGTCGACGTCGGTGACGTTCTGCACGTAGTTCACCCGGTGGCCGGCATCCAGCCAGAGCCGGTGGATCAGGTCGAACACCAGGTAGGTGGCGGCGTGGCCGAGGTGGGTGGCGTCATAGGGGGTGATGCCGCAGACGTACATGGTGGCCGTGGGCCCCGGCGACACCGGGCGGACCTGCCGGTCGGCGGTGTCATACAGGCGCAGCGCCGGGCCACGCCCGGGCAGAGCCGGAACGGCCGGCGCGGACCACGATTGCATGCCCTCGACTGTAAGGCCCGCCCTTAATACAAGGTCCGCCGCATCGCGTCCAACAGGATCGGCGCCACATCGGGCCGGCACATCAGCAGGTCGGGCAGGTAGGGGTCGGGGCGGTTGTAGCGCAGCGGCGACCCGTCGAGCCGGGAGGCGTGCAAGCCCGCGGCCAGCACTACCCCGGCCGGGGCCGCCGAATCCCATTCCCACTGGCCGCCGGCGTGCAGGTAGGCGTCCACATCGCCGCGCACCACGGCCATCGCCTTGGCGCCGGCCGACCCCATGAGGACCGGTTCGACCGGCAGCACCTGCCGGATGAGGCGCACCACCGCGGGCATCCGGGTGGCGCTCACCGCGACCCGGATGGTGTTCGGGTGCCCGGTCAGCGCGGCGCCCGGGGTGACGGTGTCGGTGCGGAAGACGACGTTGCCGCGGGCCGGCAACGACACCGCGGCGTCGGTGATGGCGCCGGGCCCGGTGGCTTGAGATCCTCGGCGCTGCCACAGCGCGATGTGCACCGCCCAGTCGTCGCGGCCGGCGGTGGTGAACTCGCGGGTGCCGTCGAGCGGGTCGACGATCCAGACCCGGTCGGCCTGCAGCCGGGCCAGGTCGTCGGGGGATTCCTCGCTGAGCACCGCGTCGCCGGGGCGCGCGTCGCGCAGGCCGTCCAGGATCAGGCGGTTGGCCCGCATGTCGCCGGCGTCGCCGAGGTGCCACGGGTGGGCGAAGCCGACCTCGTCGCGCACCGCCAGCAACAGCTTCCCGGCCTCGACGGCCAGTTCGGCGGCCAGCGCCGCGTCGGTCAAGGTCACGTGTGGAAGTATCCCCGACCGTTGCCGAGCCCACCGCCGCGAGTGTGCGGTTTTGCAGGCCGCGAGCCGATTTGTCGTGCCAAACCGCACAGTCGGCGGGGATGGCCGCGGCGGGGGTGGCTGCGGCGGGGGTGGCCGCGGCGGGGGTGAGTCAGAACGCCGGCCACGGTATCGGGCGATGGCGCTCCGGGCCGGGCATCACCGGATGCTCCAGCAGGCCCCGCACCCGTTGCCGCAGCGCGGCGATCTCGTCGGATGTCAGGTGCGGTTCCAGGGCGGCGACCAGCGGGCCGTCCAGCGTGTCGGCGAGTCGGGACACCGCCGCAAGCGTCTCGTCGTCGACGGGCTTGCCGGCCCAGCCCCACAGCACGGTGCGCAACTTGTCCTGGGTGTGCAGGCTCACACCGTGGTCGACGCCGTAGACGGCGCCGTCGGTGCCGCACAGAATGTGCCCGCCTTTGCGGTCGGCATTGTTGATCACCACGTCGAAGACCGCGATGCGCCGCAGCCGGGGGTCGTCGGCGTGCACCAGGGTCACCGGGTCGCCGGCGTAGTCGTAGGCCCGCAGCACCGACAGGTAGCCGGCCGGGATGTTGTCGAGCGGCACCAGGTCGACCAGATCGGGGCCCGTCGGGGCGTCGTCGCCGTCGCCGGGCTGTTCCACCCACAGCTGCACCATGCCCGGGCCGGCCGGGCCACTGCGAATAATGGTGTAGGGCACCAGATTCCAGCCCAATTCGGTCGAGATCAGGTGCGCGACGAGCTCGCGGCCGGCCAGGGTGCCGTCCGGGAAGTCCCACAGCGGCTGCTCGCCGGCCACCGGCTTGTACACGCAGTGCACGCGGTGCTCGCCGAGCGTCGCCTCGCACAGAAAGGTGGCGTTGGACGCCGAGCGGATGCGGCCCAGGATCTCCAGCTGCCCGCAGCGCAGCGCCTCGGCGTCGTCAGACGTCGGAGTCATGGGGCTCATCGTCGGGACCGAAGGCGCCCCGCCGATAGCCGTTGGTGCGGACGCAGATGTGACCGGCCGGGTCCAGCGGCTCGTCGCACAGCGGGCAGGGCGGGCGGCCTGCCGAGATGACCCGGTTGGAGCGGGTGGCGAACTGCCGAGCCGACTCCGGCGTCAGGAACACCCGCACCGCGTCCGGGCCCTCCTCGGTGTCGTCGAGCACCACCGAGGCGTCGAACTCGGTGTCGCTGACCGCGAGCAGCTCGACGACCACGGTCTGCGCCTCGGAATCCCAGCCCAATCCCATGGTTCCCACCCGGAATTCGGCGTCCACCGGTGTGACCAGCGGATTGAGGTCCTCGACCTCGGTGGGTTCCGGCGGCACCGGGGTGCCGAACCGGCGGTTGACCTCCAGCAACAGCGCGCCGATCCGCTCGGCCAGCACCGCAACCTGCTGCTTTTCCAGCACCACCGACACCACCCGCTCGTCGTGAACCGCCTGCAGGTAGAAGGTGCGGTTCCCGGGTTGGCCGACGGTCCCGGCCACGAAGCGGTCGGGAGTGCGAAAGACGTGGATTGCTCGGGACATGGCATCTCCAAAATACCGGCAGTCGACGATCAGGCCGGCATCTCCGTCGACTATGTGGCGGACCCGCCCACGACGGCATCACTGGACCCGCCGTCGGCCGGTGGCGAAACCTTCACCGCCGCCGCCAGTGACGCGCCGGTGTGGTTGAGGTGGATGACGAACGGGCGCAACGGGGTATAGCGGATGACGCTGGCCGAGGCCGGGTCGGCGGTGATGCGCTGGAAACCGTCCAGGTGGACGCCGAGCGCGTCGGCGATCACCGCCTTGATGACGTCGCCGTGGGTGCAGGCCACCCACAGCGCGTCGGCGCCGTGCTGCTCGGCCAGCAGCCGGTCGTGGTCGCGCACGGCGGCGACCGCCCGGGCCTGCACCTGCGCCAGCCCTTCGCCCTCGGGGAACACCGCGGCGCTGGGCTGCGCCTGCACCACCCGCCACAGCGGCTCGGACGTCAGCTCGCTCATCTTGCGGCCGGTCCAGGCGCCGTAGTCGACCTCGGCGAGCCGGTCGTCGACGATCGCCTCCAACTCGAGCGCGGCGGCCAGCGGTTCGACGGTGCTGCGGCAGCGCAGCAGTGGCGAGCGCACCAGCGCCTTGATGGGCAGGCCGGCGAGCCGGTCGACGAGTTGTGCGGCCTGTTCGCGCCCGATGTCGTCGAGTTCGACGCCTGCCGAACGCCCGGCCAGCACACCGGCGGTGTTGGCGGTGGACCGGCCGTGGCGCAGCAGGATGACGGTCATGGTCAGGCCGCCACCACGCCGGTGGCCAGCAGGATCAGGATCGTCGCGCCGGCGACCACCCGATACCCGACGAACCAGTACATGCTGTGGGTCACCAGGAACCGCAGGAACCAGGCCACCGCCGCCCAGCCCACCCCGAAGGCGATCAGGGTGGCCACCAACAGTTGCGGCCCGGTGGCGCTCATCCCGGTACCCGAGGGGTGAAACGCGTCAGGCAGCGAGAACAGCCCGGAGGCGAACACGGCCGGGATGGCCAGCAGGAAGCCGAAGCGGGCGGCCAGCTCGCGGTCCAGGCCGGCGAACAGGCCCGCGCTGATGGTCGCACCCGACCGGGACACCCCGGGCACCAGCGCCAGCGTCTGCGCGGAGCCCACCAGCACGGCGTCGCGCCAGGTCAGCTGCTCGGCGTGGCGGGTCTGCCGGCCGAGATATTCGGCGGCGGCGATCACCAGCGAGAACACCACCAGCGCGGTGGCCACCACCCACAGGTTGCGGACCCCGGACCGGATCTGGTCGGTGAACACCAGGCCCAGCACGCAGATCGGGATGGTGCCGATGATGACGTACCAGCCCATCCGGTAGTCGGCCCGGCGGTCGTCGGCCAGCGGTGTCTTGGCCAGCGCCGAGGCAACCCCGGACAGCCAGGCGGTGGCGATCCGCGCGATGTCCTTGGCGAAATAGACCAGCACGGCCAGCTCGGTGCCCAGCTGGGTCACCGCGGTGAAGGAGGC
>CAYNJD010000099.1:0-10499 GCA_964397355.1 uncultured Mycobacterium sp.
GAATCCTAAGATTTCCTCACAAACTTACGCGTGTGAAGATAAATTGATCCGCGTTGGCTGTGCCGGCCCGGGCCGGCTGGAGGGAGTGTGCACCATGACCGCACCCAGCAAGATTCCCAGCTCGTCGCGCGCCTTCACCGGTCTGCACACCGCGCTACGGCCCCGCCGCTTCGGCCGCCACGACGGACTGCCCGTCGAGGTCGTCGAGGATGCCCCCAGTGTCGAAGGACGGCTGGCGTGGCTGGCCGCGCGGCTCACCATCCGGCCGGTGCTTTCCGTCGGCAGCTACCTGCCGGGCATGCCCTGGCCGTTCGGTCTGGTCGACTTCGCCGCCAAGGCGGTGCTGCCGGCGCCGGGCACTGTGCGCGCCACCATCCGGTTGCCGCGCTGCAAGGCGCAGCTGGTGCGTGCCGCCGGCGTCCTGCCCGCCGACGGCACCCGCCGGGTGGTGCTCTACATGCACGGCGGCGCCTTTTTGACCTGCGGGGCCAACACCCACGGCCGGCTCGTCACCAAACTGTCGAAGTACGCCGACAGTCCGGTGCTGGTGGTGGAGTACCGGATGGTGCCCAAGCACTCCATCGACGATGCGATCGACGACTGTTACGACGGCTATCGCTGGCTGCGGCGCCAGGGCTACGAACCGGAACAGATCGTGCTGGCCGGCGACTCCGCCGGCGGTTACCTGTCGCTGGCGCTGGCCGAGCGCTTGCTGGAGGAAGGGGAGGATCCGGCGGCGATCGTCGCGATGTCGCCGCTGCTGGAGATCGCCAAGGAGGCCAAGAAGGCGCACCCCAACATCCACACCGGTGCGATGTTCCCGCCCAAGGCATTCGACGCGTTCGTCGATCTGATCGAAGCGGCGGCCCGGCGAGACCGCGTCCACGGCGGCCCCTATCCCAGAAAAGTCCTCGAACCGCTGCAGCACGTGCGGCCCGGACTGCCGCGCACCCTGATCCACGTGTCCGGCTCGGAGGTGCTGCTGCACGACGCCCGGCTGGGCGCCAAGGTGCTGGCGGCGGCCGGCGTCCCGGTTGAGTTACGGGTGTGGCCCGGCCAGATCCACGTCTTCCAGCTCGCCGCGCCGTTCGTTCCGGAGGCCACCCGCTCGCTGCGCCAGATCGGCGAATACATTCGCGAGGCCACCGGTTAGCCAGCCCGTGGCCTGCTGAACTGAACCGCCTGAGACGATGGCAGGCATGCGGATAGCGCGTCACATCAGTGATCTCATCGGCAACACCCCCCTGGTCGAGTTGACGTCGATCGTTCCGTCCGGCGCCGGGCGGGTGGTCGCCAAGGTCGAGTACCTCAACCCGGGTGCGAGCTCCAAGGACCGCATCGCGGTGAAGATGATCGACGCCGCCGAAGCCAGCGGGGCGCTGCGGCCCGGCGGCACCATCGTCGAACCCACCTCCGGCAACACCGGCGTCGGGCTGGCGCTGGTCGCGCAGCGCCGCGGCTACAAGTGCGTGTTCGTCTGCCCGGACAAGGTCAGCGAGGACAAGCAGAACGTGTTGCGGGCCTACGGCGCCGAGGTGGTGGTGTGCCCTACCGCGGTGCCGCCCGATGACCCGGCCAGCTATTACAGCGTGTCCAACCGGCTGGTCACCGAGATCGACGGCGCCTGGAAACCGGATCAGTACTCCAACCCGGCGGGTCCGGAGAGTCACTACGAGACCACCGGCCCGGAGATCTGGGCCGACACCGACGGCCAGGTCACTCACTTTGTGGCAGGGATCGGCACCGGCGGCACCATCACCGGAACCGGTCGCTACCTCAAGGAGGTGTCGGCCGGGCGGGTGCGCATCATCGGCGCCGACCCGGAGGGCTCGGTGTACTCCGGCGGCACCGGCCGGCCGTATCTGGTGGAAGGCGTCGGCGAGGACTTCTGGCCGGACGCCTACGACCCGAGCGTTCCCGACGAGATCATCGCGGTCTCGGACGCCGACTCGTTCGACATGACCCGGCGGCTGGCCCGCGAGGAGGCGTTGCTGGTCGGTGGGTCCTGCGGGATGGCCGTGGTGGCGGCGGTGGAAGCGGCCGTCAAAGCCGGGCCCGACGCGCTGGTGGTGGTGCTGCTGCCCGACGGCGGCCGCGGCTACATGTCGAAGATCTTCAACGACGCCTGGATGTCGTCCTACGGGTTCCTGCGCTCCCGGCTGGACGGCTCGACGGTGCAGCCCACGGTCGCCGACGTGCTGCGCGCCAAATCCGGGGTGTTGCCGGACCTGGTGCACACCCATCCGTCGGAGACGCTGCGCGACGCCATCGGGATCCTGCGGGAGTACGGGGTGTCGCAGATGCCCGTCGTCGGCGCCGAGCCGCCGGTGATGGCCGGCGAAGTGGCCGGCAGCGTATCCGAACGCGACCTGCTCTCGGCGGTGTTCGAGGGTCGGGCCAAGCTGGCCGACGCGGTGAGTCAGCACATGGGCCCGCCGCTGCCGCTGATCGGCTCCGGTGAAGTGGTCGGCGTCGCCGCGACCACGCTGGCCGAGGTCGATGCGGTGATGGTGGTCGAGGACGGCAAGCCGGTCGGTGTCATCACCCGTCACGACCTGTTGGGTTTCCTGTCAGATGCGCCACGCCGCAGGTAGCGACCGCGCGGCCGCATTGCGGTAGCGTGAAAAACCGCATCAATCAATTCGGAGAAGGGTGCCCATGACCGACTACCCGCCGCCGCCACCGGGCAACTACCCGCCCCCGCCCGGTGACCAGCCGCCGTCGGGCAACTACCCGCCCCCGCCGCCGGGCAGCATCCCGCCGCCCGGCAACTATCCACCGCCCCCGCCGGGCAACTATCCGCCGCCCCCGCCCGGCAATTACCCGCCGCCCCCGCCGGGCTATTACGCGGCGCCGGCCGGAAACGCGGTGGGCCAGTTGCCCACTGAGGCCTACACCTCGTGGCTGACCCGGGTGGGCGCGTATTTCATCGACATCATCCCGGTCGTGCTGATCTACGGCCTCCCGGCGATGATCGCCGGTTCCACCGCCAAGAAGGAGTGCATCACCGGCCCGTCGGGGTTCACCTGCACGGTCACGCCGTCGAGCGCCGGCGCGGCGCTGATGTTCGTGGGCTGGCTGGCGGCCTTCGGATTCGGCATCTGGAACTACGGCTACCGGCAGGGCGTCACCGGGTCGAGCATCGGTAAATCGGTGATGAAGTTCAAGGTGGTCTCCGAAACCACCGGGCAGCCGATCGGATTCGGAATGTCGATCGTGCGGCAGCTGGCCCACATCATCGACGGCATCATCTTGTTCATCGGCTACCTGTTCCCGCTGTGGGACGAAAAGCGGCAGACGCTTGCCGACAAGATCATGACCACCGTCTGCCTGCCGATCCGGTGAGTCAACACCACGGCCCAATGGGCTTGTCCACCACTGCGATCCACGCCGGTTTCCGTCCCGATCCGGCCACCGGGGCGGTCAACGCGCCGATCTACGCCAGCAGCACCTTCGCCCAGGACGGCGTCGGCGGCCTGCGCGGCGGTTTCGAGTACGCCCGCACCGGCAACCCGACCCGCGCCGCGCTGGAAACCGCGCTGGCCGCCGTCGAGCAGGGCCGTTTCGGCCGGGCGTTCTCCTCCGGGATGGCCGCCACCGACTGCGCGCTGCGGGCGGTGCTGCGCCCCGGTGACCACCTGATCATCCCGGACGACGCCTACGGCGGCACCTTCCGGCTGATCGACAAGGTGTTCACGCAATGGGGGGTGGCCTACACCCCGGTCGCGCTGTCGGACCTGGACGCGGTGCGTGGCGCATTGACCGACAAGACCCGGCTGATCTGGGTGGAGACGCCCACCAACCCGCTGCTGTCGATCGCCGACATCGAGGGCATCGCCGCTATCGGGCGACAGGCCGGCGTGAAAGTGTTGGTGGACAACACTTTCGCCTCGCCAGCGCTGCAGCAGCCGCTGACGCTGGGCGCCGACGTGGTGCTGCACTCGACCACCAAGTACATCGGCGGTCACTCCGATGTGGTGGGCGGTGCGCTGGTCACCGACGACGAAGAACTCGATGCCGCGTTCGCATTCCTGCAGAACGGCGCCGGCGCGGTGCCCGGCCCGTTCGACGTCTACCTCACGCTGCGCGGTTTGAAGACGCTGGTGCTGCGAATGCAGCGGCACAGCGAGAACGCCACCGCGGTGGCGCAGTTCCTTGGCGGGCACCCGGCGGTGGACGCCGTGCTCTACCCGGGCCTGCCGGGCCACCCCGGGCACGACGTGGCCGCCCGCCAGATGCGCGGGTTCGGCGGCATGGTGTCGGTGCGGATGCGCGGCGGTCGGGCGGCCGCCGAGAAGCTGTGCGCCGGAACCGGGATCTTCATCCTGGCCGAGTCACTGGGCGGGGTGGAGTCGCTGATCGAACACCCGGGCGCGATGACGCATGCCTCGACAGCCGGTTCGCAACTGGAGGTTCCCGACGACTTGGTGCGGCTGTCGGTGGGTGTCGAGGACATCGACGACCTGCTCGCCGATCTCGAGCAGGCGCTCGGCTGACCGGTCCGGCCGCCGAGCGCTCAGCTCACGAGTGGTACGGCTCGGCGCTGACCAGTGTCACCTTGACGGTCTTGCCGCTGGGCACGGTGTAGCTGCGCTCCTCGTCCACCTTGGCGCCCAGCAGCGCGTGGCCCAGCGGGGAGTTCGGTGAGTACACCTCGAGCTTGTCGTCGCTGACGCCCTCCTGGCGGGTGGCGATCAGGAAGGTCTCGGTGTCGGACTTGTCGCCGTCGTAGAACACCTTGACGACCGAACCCGGCAGCGCCACCCCGGACTGGGTGGGCGCCTCGCCGACCTTGGCGTTGTTGAGCAGCTCCTGCAGCTGGCGGATGCGGGCTTCCTGCTGCCCCTGCTCCTCGCGGGCGGCGTGGTAGCCGCCGTTCTCGCGCAGGTCGCCCTCCTCGCGGCGGTCGTTGATCTCCGCGGCGATCACCGGACGGTTCGCGATCAGCTGGTCGAGCTCGGCCTTGAGCCGGTCGTGTGACTCCTGCGTCAACCAGGTCACCTGAGTGTCCGTCATCTCACTGTGCTCCTCGTATCGTCTGACCCGGCGGTTTCGGTAAGCGGGGGTCGACGTCGTTCTAATGCAGCAATACACGGTCCCAGCTGGAACCGTGTATCCGTAAAGGGTACCACCGCAAGATCAGGGCGACCGCAGGTAACCGGGCACGTCACTACCGCAACCGTAGACGTCGCCCATCATCGGTGGCTGGGAGGATTTGACGATCGTCGTCACCTGTACGGTCGCCGACTCCGACGGCGGAACCAGCACTTCGCGCCGGCCCGTCTCGCTGCCGTCACCGGCCCGGACCCGCACGATGCACACCGCCGGACGGGACGGATCGGAGCGGGTCACGCTGATCTTCACCGACACCGTCTGATCGTCGATGACCTCGTAGCCGTACAGGTCGCCCTTGACGTCGGCGGACGTCAGCCGCTGAAAGCCCAGCACCGCGATGGCGGCGACCGTCGCGATGGCCAGCGCACCCAGCGTGATCGCCAGCAACCGGCGGGGCAGTGCACGCCCCCGGGTGTCGCCGTAGCGGGCCGGCATCGAGTCGGTCATCGGGCGGTGGCCTGTCCCTCGGTCGCGGAGTCGGGATCGGTTACCGCGCCCGCCGTGCATGGTGGAACGATGGGGACCGGAAACCAACAGGAACTATAGGGGACTGCACACATGAGCGGACTGCGGTTGATGGCCGTGCACGCCCACCCGGACGACGAGTCCAGCAAGGGTGCGGCGACGTTGGCCCGCTACGCCGCGGCCGGCCACCGGGTGATGGTGGTGACGCTGACCGGCGGCGAGCGCGGCGACATCCTCAACCCCGCCATGGATCTGCCCGACGTGCACGGCCACATCGCCGAGATCCGCCGCGACGAGATGGCCAAAGCCGCCGAGATCCTCGGCGTCGAACATCACTGGCTGGGCTTCGTCGACTCCGGGCTGCCCAAGGGCGACCCGTTGCCGCCGCTGCCGGAGGACTGCTTCGCACTGGTGCCGCTGGAGGTGAGCACCGAGGCTCTGGTGCGGGTGGTCCGCGACTTCCGGCCGCACGTGATGACCACCTACGACGAGAACGGCGGCTATCCGCACCCCGACCACATCCGCTGCCATCAGGTTTCGGTCGCCGCCTTCGAGGCCGCCGGCGACTACCGCCGCTACCCGCACGCCGGCGACGCCTGGACGGTCTCGAAGCTGTACTACAACCACGGGTTCCTGCGTCAGCGGATGCAGTTGCTGCAGGACGAGTTCGCCCGCAACGGTGAGGTCGGTCCGTTCGCGAAGTGGCTGCAGCACTGGCGGCCCGACCATGACGTGTTCGCCGACCGGGTGACCAGCCGGATCGAATGCGCCGACTACTTCAGCCAGCGCGACGACGCGCTGCGCGCACATGCCACCCAGATCGACCCGAACGGCGATTTCTTCGCCGCGCCGATCGAATGGCAGCAACGACTGTGGCCCACCGAGGAGTTCGAGCTGGCCCGGTCTCGGGTACCGGTTAACCTGCCAGAGACCGACCTGTTCGCCGGGATCGAGGACGACCGATGAATCATGCTGCGCTGACCACGATTTGGATCTTGGCCGAAGAAGTGCACCGCGACACCGGGCCGGACTTCGGAAAGGCCAGCCCGTTCGGACTGCTGGTCATCGTGTTACTGCTGCTCGGCACGTTCGGGCTGGTGTGGTCGATGAACCGGCAGCTCAAGAAGGTGCCGGATTCGTTCGACCGGGAGGATCCGGCGGCCGATCAAGCCGCCGACGAGGGCACGCTGGACCCGGGACCGGACCCGACGGGTTAACCGTGGCCAATCGTCTCGCCGGATCCACCAGCCCGTATCTGCGCCAGCACGCCGACAACCCGGTGCACTGGCAGGAGTGGACTCCCGAGGCACTGGCCGAGGCCGCCGAGCGCGACGTGCCGATCCTGCTGTCGGTCGGCTATGCGGCCTGCCACTGGTGTCACGTGATGGCGCACGGGTCGTTCGAAGACACCCGCGTCGCCGAGGCGATGAACGACGGCTTCGTGTGCATCAAGGTCGATCGGGAGGAACGTCCGGACATCGACGCGATCTACATGAACGCCACGATGGCGCTCACCGGACGTGGCGGCTGGCCGATGACCTGTTTTCTGACCCCCGACGGCCGACCGTTCTACTGCGGTACCTATTACCCGAAAGATGCGTTCCTGAACTTGCTTTCGGCGATCACCACCACCTGGCGTGAGCGCCGCGACGAGGTCGAGCACGCCTCCGGGCGCATCGCCGCCGAGTTGCGCTCGATGGCCGCCGGGCTGCCGGGGGACGGGCCGCCCGTCGACGCGATGCTCTGCGACGGTGCGGTGGCGGCCGTGCTGCGCGACGAGGACACCGAACACGGTGGTTTCGGCGGTGCGCCCAAGTTCCCGCCGTCGGCAATGATGGAAACTCTGCTGCGCCACTATGAACGGACCGCGCAGCGTCCCGCGCTGGATGCGGTGGCACGTGCCGGTGCCGCGATGGCCCGCGGCGGAATCTACGACCAGCTGGCCGGGGGTTTCGCCCGGTACAGCGTCGACAATGCCTGGGTGGTACCGCATTTCGAGAAGATGCTGTACGACAACGCGTTGCTGCTGCGGGCCTACGCGCACTGGGCGCGGCGCACCGGCGACCCGCTGGCCGTCCGGGTCACCGCGGCGACCGCCCGATTCCTGCTCGACGAGCTCTCCGACGGCGGCATGTTCGTGTCGTCGCTGGACGCCGACGCCGACGGCAGGGAGGGCTCGACGTATGTCTGGACGGCTGAGCAGCTGACCGCCGTGCTCGGAGACGACGACGGGCCTTGGGCGGCAGATGTTTTCGGGGTCACCGTCGGTGGAACATTTGAATCGGGCGCGTCGGTGCTGCAATTGCCGGTCGACCCTGACGATCCGTCCCGGTTCGATCGGGTGCGCGAGCGGTTGCTGGTTGCCAGGCGTGCCCGGGTGCAGCCCGGCCGTGACGACAAGGTGATCACCGCCTGGAACGGGTTGGCGATCACCGCCTTGGCCGAAGCCGCTGTGGCGCTGGACAATCCTGGGCTGGCCGTTGCGGCACAGCGATGCGCCGGCGAACTGCTGGAACTGCATCTGGTCGAGGGCCGGCTGCGCCGGGCCAGCCTGGGCGGCCGGGTCGGTGAGAGCACCGCGATCCTGGAGGACTACGGCGCGCTGGCCACCGGACTGCTCAGCGTGTATCAGCTCAGTGGCGACGCGCGGTGGTGCGAGGCCGCCACCGGCCTGCTGGACACCGCGCTGGCCCACTTCGCCGATCCCGAGAATCCCGGGCGTTGGTTCGACAGCGCCGATGACGCCGAAGCGCTGATGCTGCGCCCGGCCGACCCGCTGGACGGAGCCACCCCGTCGGGGGCCGCGCTGATCACCGAGGCGCTGCTGACCGCGGCGTATCTGGTCGAGGCCGAGCCCGGCGAACGCTACCGGCAGGCCGCCGCCGACGCGCTGGCGGCGCACGCGGCGCTGCTGGCCCGCGCGCCGCGTTCGGCCGGGCACTGGCTGGCGGTCGCCGAGGCCCACGTGCGCGGCCCGCTGCAGGTCGCGGTGGCCTGCGACAGCCCGGATTCGGCGTTGCTGGCCGAGGCGCGCCGGCTGGCGCCCGGCGGCACGATCGTCGTCGGCGGAGCGGCCGGCTCGTCGGAACTGCTGATCGGCCGGGACCGCATCGACGGCGCCGACGCCGCCTACATCTGCCGGGGGCCGGTGTGCGATCTGCCGGTGCGCGGCGCGGCGGAGCTTGCGGCGGCCCTCGAGGTGCCCACGAATCCGGCGTCCGGTGTAACCTGCGGCACATGACGAGCGCACCCGATCGGGCACAGGCCATCACCGAGACCGTCCACCGCTACATCGAGCTGGTCGGCAGCGGTGACGCCGATGACCTGGTCGGGCTGTATGCGACCGACGCCACCCTGGAGGATCCGGTCGGCGGCGAGGTGCACATCGGCCACCAGGCCATCCGCAACTTCTACTCGACCATCACCGGGCTGGACCGCAAGTCGGAGCTGGTGACGCTGCGGGTGGCCGGCAACGAGGCGGCCTTCCACTTCGCGCTGACCATCACCAACGGTGACCATCGGATGCGCATCGAGCCGATCGACGTGATGGTGTTCGACGGCGAGGGCAAGATCGCCGGGATGAAGGCCTACTGGTCGGCGGAGAACATCACCCAGCTGTAGCCGGCAGCTACCGTCTAGGTCCCCAGCGCCGCGAACCAGATCGCGATGTACTGGCAGATCGCGGCCACCGCGGTACAGGCGTGGAAGAACTCGTGGTAGCCGAACGTCTGCGGCCACGGGTCCGGCCACTTCATCGCGTACATGATCGCGCCGATGCTGTAGAGCATGCCGCCGACGGTCAACAGCACCATCGCCGCCACCCCGGCGTTGTGCATGATCGTCGCGATGAAAAACGCTGACACCCAACCCAACAGCAGGTAGAGCGGCACCCCGACCCACTTCGGGGCGGTCGGCCAGCACAGCTTGAGCACCACGCCGGCCAGTGCACCGCCCCACACGATGGTCATCACCAGCCGCTCCTGGGCGTCGTGGTCCATCGCCAGCAGCGCGAACGGGGTGTAGGTGCCGGCGATGAAGATGAAGATCATCGCGTGGTCGAGCCGCTTCATTCTGATCCGGGCGGACACCGATTTCCAGGTCACCCGGTGGTAGGTGGCGCTGACGGCGAACATGCCGACCACCGAGATGGTGTAGGCCAGCGTCGCCAGACCGGCTTCGAGCCCGGCCAGCGGCCAGGTCACCCCGATCAACGTGGCGCCGGCGATGAGCGCCACGATCGCCGACACCAGATGAATCCACCCGCGTGCCCGCGGCCTGCTGTGCGCGGGCGCGACGTCCGTGGGCAGCTCAGCGGGGTCCGGTTCGACGATGGTGTCCGTTTCGGTGCTCATGAGCCTTTCCTGACTCCAGCGGATTCCCGGAGGCGATTCCCGTCAACTTCTGCCGATCACAGTAGTCTGGGTTTTTGTGGCGATCATCCCGGCGCGCCTGAAGGAGCCGCTGTACCGGCTCTACGAGATGCGGCTCCGGCAGGGCTTGGCGGCCTCGCGTTCGGCGCTTCCCCGCCACATCGCCGTGCTCTGCGACGGTAATCGGCGCTGGGCGCGTGATGCCGGCTACGACGACGTCAGCTACGGCTACCGGATGGGCGCGGCCAAGATCGCCGAGATGCTGCGCTGGTGCGCCGACGCCGGTATCGAGATGGCGACCATCTACCTGCTGTCCACCGAGAATCTGCAGCGCGACCCCGGCGAGCTCAGCGCGCTCATCGAGATCATCACCGACGTGGTCGAGGAGATCTGCGCACCCGCCAACCGCTGGAGCGTGCGCACCGTCGGGGACCTGGAACTGCTGGGGGAGGAGCCGGCCCGCCGGCTGCGTGAGGCCGTAGAGGGCACGGCGAACAACGGTGGCGGATCCTCCAACCTGCATGTCAACGTCGCGGTCGGCTACGGCGG
>CAYNJD010000100.1:0-10406 GCA_964397355.1 uncultured Mycobacterium sp.
ACCAGGTTGCGCACCGTGGAGCTCGAGGTGAAGCACACCGCGTCGAACCCGCCGGTCTTGATCATCTCCCGGATGTTCGCCGGCGGCGGTGCGGCACGCACGGTGCGGTAGGCGGTGACGTCCTCGATCTCCCAGCCCCGCTCGCGCAGCCCCTCGGCCAGCGTCTCGGTCGCGATGTCGGCGCGCGGCAGCAGCACCCGGTTCACCGGGTCGAAAACGTCGTCGTAGGGCGGGAATTCGTCGAGCAGCCCCAACGAGGACTGCTCCCCGGACGGCACCAGCTCGGGGCTGATCCCGAACGCGCGGACCCGCTCGGCGGTGGCTTCGCCGACGCAGGCGATCTTCACCCCGGAGAACGCGCGGGCGTCCAGCCCGAACTCACCGAACTTCTCCCACACCGCACGCACCGCGTTGGTGGAGGTGAACACCACCCACTGGTAGCGGCCGTCCACCAAACCCTTGACGGCCCTTTCCATCTGGGCCGGGCTGCGCGGCGGCTCCACGGCGATGGTGGGCACCTCGACCGGCAGGGCGCCGTGGGAGACCAGCCGGTCGCTCATCTCACCGGCCTGGTCCTTGGTGCGCGGCACCAGAACCGTCCAGCCGTACAGCGCGCGGCTCTCCCACCAGTTCAGCTTGGCCCGGTTGTTCACCGTCTTGCCGATGGTCACCACCAGCGGGCCGGCGGGGGTCTCCTGCCCGTTGGGCAGCACCACCGGGTCGATGCCGGCCAGCGTCGCGGGGTCGGTCAGCCCGGCAAGGCTGGACTCGACCGAGCGCTGTGAACAGGTGGTGCCCGAGGTGGTGACCACGCACGGCGTGCCCTCCGACAGCCCGTACTCGATCAGGGTGCGGGCCGCCTCCGGCAGGTGCGAGGTGGTGGCCTGCAGGATCAGCGGACCCGGGGCGGCGGCCAGCGCCGCCCAGTCCACCTGCGGGTCGCGGACATCGGACACGGTGTGCGACGAGCCGAGCGGCAGGCCGGCGTAGGTGGGTACCGCGCTGGTGGCGGGCAGGCCCGGCACGATCTCGAATTGCACGGTGGTGCGGGCGACCGCGTTGATCTCGGTGATGACGGCGTCGACCGACAGCGGGTCGCCGGCCACCAGCCGCACCACGTCGGCGCCGGAGCGGGCCTCGGCGGTCAGCGTCTTGGCGACCTCGGCCGGCTCGCCCAGCGCCGGGCGGATGTCGGGCCCGCCCGGAACGGTCGCGGCGGCCTCGTCGGCGTCGGCGTCGGTGCCGTCGTCGGTCTTGTCGGTCTTGTCGGTCTTGGCGGCCTTGGGGGCCGGCGGCACGGGGCCGGCAATCGGGGGCAGGTCGGTGCCGACCAGCGCCAGCACCGCCTCGGGCACGTCGGGGTCGACGAACACCAGCGCGGCGTTCGTCAGCGCCGTGCGCGCCCGTGTCGTCAGCAGGCCCGGGTCGCCGGGACCCGAGCCGACGAACACGATGCGGCCCGGCTTGGGCTTCTGCCCTCGCACGCTCACTTGGCGAGCCATTCCCTACTCCCAGTCACTTCTTGCGTCACTTCCCACGCGGGTGTTCACCGCGCGTCCGACATCAGCTCGCGCGCGCCCAACTCGAACAGTTCCGCCGCGACCGAAACGCCCAATTCCCGGGCTCGGTCCGGACTGCCGATGCCGGACGCGCGGATCACGTCGGATCCGTCCAGCGCCGCCACGCAACCGCGCAGCGACAGCTCCTCGAAGACCCGGCCGTCCTCATCGATGGACTCGACCACCTCGGCGATCGCGCCCACCGGTGCGGAACAACCCGCCTCCAGTTCGGCGAGCAGGGCACGCTCCGCGGTGACCGCCCGGCGGGTGTCGGTGTCGTCCAACTCCGCCAGCAGCGCCGCCAGTGCGGTGTCACCGCTGCGACACTCCACCGCCAGGGCCCCCTGCGCCGGCGCCGGCAACATCTGCACCGGTTCCAGCGCTTCGGTGACCGCGTCGAGGCGCCCGATCCGGGCCAGACCCGCCCGGGCTACCACGATGGCGTCGAGTTCGCCGCTGCTTACCCTGTTCAACCTGCTATCTAGGTTGCCTCGTAGGGGGCGAATTTCCAAACCGAGACCCAATGCTCTAAGCTGCGCGGCCCGCCGCGGCGACGAAGTGCCCACCACGGCGCCCGCCGGCAGCTCTCCCAGCACCAATCCGTCGCGCG
Source organism: uncultured Mycobacterium sp. (assembly GCA_964397355.1). Classification (GTDB taxonomy): domain Bacteria; phylum Actinomycetota; class Actinomycetes; order Mycobacteriales; family Mycobacteriaceae; genus Mycobacterium. The sequence goes on from CAYNJD010000100.1 coordinate 2,170, forward strand.
CCACCAGCGCGTCCCGCGCGTCCTCCCGCGGCGGAATCGCGGCCAGCAGAAACCGCGGATCATCGGCGGTGGGCAGGTCCTTGTGCGAGTGCACCGCGGCGTCGACCCGGCCGTCGGCGACGGCCTCCCGCAGCGCGGCGGTGAACACCCCCACCCCGAGGTCGGCGATCGGTCCCGACGACCGGTCCCCGGCGGTGCTGACCGTCACCAGTTCCGCGGCGTGCCCGGCGGCCACCAAGGCGTCGCGAACGGTCCCGGCCTGAGTGGTGGCCAACAAGCTGGCCCGGGTACCGAGACGGATTACCTCACCCAAAACGTCTACCCGGCCGACCCGGTTTCGGCGCCGACGTCGAGCCCGTCAGACACCACTGGCAGTTCGCCGGCGGTCGCGACGGCGTCCACGGCGGTCGGGTCGAGCTCGAACAACTCCCGCAGCGCCTCGGCGTAGCTGTCGCCGCCGGGCGAGCTGGCCAGCTGCTTGACCCGCACGGTGGGCGCGTGCAGCAGCTTGTCCACCACGCGGTGCACGGTTCGCGCCACCTCTTCGCGCTGGGCGGTGTCCAGGTCGGGCAGCCGGTTGTCCAGCCGCAGCAGCTCGGCGGTGACCACGTCGGCGGCACGCTGGCGCAGCGCGGTCACGGTCGGGGTGACCTCGGCCATCCGCTGCCCGGCCAGGTAGGTGGCGACCTCGCGGGCGACGATGCCGTGCGCGGCGTCGGCGTCGGAGCTGGCGACCTTGGCCGACGGCTCGCGCTGGATGCGGTCCATGTCGATGACGCGCACCCCGGGCAACCCGCCGACGGCGGCGTCGACGTCGCGCGGCATGCCCAGATCGCACATCACCAGCGGCTGGGTCGCCTCGTCGCGGGTGCCGCCGGCCAGCGCATGGTGCACGTCGGCCAGCGACACCACCGGGCTCACCGCGCCGGTGCAGCACACCGCGACGTCGGCGTCGGTCAGTGTTGCGGCCAGCCGGTCCAGGCCGACGGCGTCGGCCGCCACGCCGCTGTCACGAATCTTGCGGGCCAGCCGCTGGGCGCGCGACAGCGAACGGTTGACCACGTGGATGTGTTCGATGCCGCCGCGCACCAGGTGCGCCGCAGACAGCGCACCCATCGAGCCGGCGCCGATCACCACCGCCGTTCGGCCCTGCAATCCGTTGTCGCCCAATTGTTTACCGGCGATATCCAAGGCGACCGAGACCACCGAGGCGCCGGCGGCGTCGATCCCGGTCTCGGAGTGCACCCGCTTGCCCACCGACAGCGCCCGCTGCGCCAGCTCGTGCAGCACCCGGCCGACGGTGTTGTTGGCCTCGGCGGTGGCGTAGGCGCGACGCACCTGCCCCAGCACCTGCTGCTCGCCGACGACCGCCGAGTCCAGGCCGCTGGCCACCGAGAACAGGTGCTCGACGGCGGCCTCGCTGTAGCGGACGTAGGCGTATTTGGTCAGGTCGGCCATCGACATGCCGGAGTGCTCGGAAAGCACCTGCCCGATCGCCGACAGCCCGGCGTGGAACGCCTCGACGACGGCGTAGACCTCGACCCGGTTGCAGGTCGACAGAATCATCGCCTCGGTGACCAGCGGCGATTCCAGCACCTGCTCGACGATCTTGATCTGATCGGATTCGGCGGTGCTGAGCTGCTCGAGTACCGAGACGGGGGCGCTACGGTGCGAAACCCCGAAGAGCAGGACGCTCACGGCGAGATCACCTGGCCTGCTCCTTGCTGTCACCCGTGAACAAACTTGACTCCACGGTAGAGGCTAAGGCGCTAGGCCACCAAATTTGTCCGTTGTTTGCCTGCTGGACGCCGTCCATTGTGCGGTTTCGCACCGATCCGCCGCGCGCCGCGACCGATTCCGCACAGTCAGCGCGGTTTGCCGCCGGCCAGATCTGCACGCAACCGCTGCTCGTCGACCTCCCAGTAACTGTGCTCCCGCCCGTCGAGCAGCACCACCGGCAACCGGTCGCCGAATTCGGCGCGCAGCGCGCTGTCCCCGGCCGCCGCGGCGGCGTCGACGTCGACTTGGTGCAGATCGAAGCCCAGCTCGGCGGCCAGCTGCGTCAGCCGGGCATGCGCTTCGACGCAGACCGGGCAGCCGTCGCGGGTCAGCAACTGCACCTGAGGGCGGGTCATCACTCCAGTCTGGCGCACGGTGGCTATGTTCTCGATATGCCCAGCGGAAGCGCGGTGTCGATCACGAACCTGCTGTACCGCTACGCCGAGTTGATGGACGCCGGCGACCTGGAGGCGGCCGCGGCGCTGTTCGCCCACGCCCGGATCAAGGCCGACGCCGACGGCGCCGTGGTACTCGACAGCGCCGGGCTGCTGGAGTTGTGGCGCGGCCTGGTCAGGATTCACCCGGACGGCACACCGCGCACCAAGCACGTCGTCACCAACCCGATCCTCGACATCGACGAGGCCGCCGGCACCGCCACCTGCCGGTCCTACTACACCGTGCTGCAGCAGACCGACACCGTCGCGCTGCAAGTGATCGCCGCCGGCCGCTATCACGACGAGTTCGAACGGGTAGACGGCAGCTGGCGGTTCAGTTTCCGGGACTACTCCATGCTCGACCTGAAGGGTGATCTGCGCGATCACCTGGGGGTCCTCGGCGACGGGGCCGGATAGGGTTGATGGCGGCCGGATGACCGGCCGCAGCGCAGCAGCGGAAGGAGGCGGGGGATGGCATTACCGGACCCGGCCGGCGGGCATTCCGCAGCAGGCGCGGACCTGGAAGCGGTGGCCGCCGATGCCAGCGCCGAGCGGGCACTGGACGACGTGCTCGACGCCGACACCCCCGCCCCGGTCGACCTGACCGCGGCGGCGTTCTTCGACGTCGACAACACCTTGGTGCAGGGTTCCTCGATGGTGCATTTCGGCCGCGGACTGGCCGCCCGCAACTACTTCACCTACCGCGACGTCGTCGGGTTCCTCTACGCCCAGGCCAAGTTCCAGCTGACCGGCCGGGAGAACAGCGACGACGTGGCGGCCGGCCGGCGCAAGGCGCTGGCGTTCATCGAGGGCCGGTCGGTGTCGGAGCTGATGGATCTGGGCGAGGAGATCTACGACGAGATCATCGCCGACAAGATCTGGCCGGGCACCCGCGAGCTGGCCCAGATGCACCTCGACGCCGGCCAGCAGGTGTGGCTGGTCACCGCCACCCCCTACGAGCTGGCCGAGACCATCGCCCGCCGGCTCGGACTGACCGGCGCGCTGGGCACCGTCGCCGAGTCGGTCGACGGGGTGTTCACCGGCCGGCTGGTGGGCGAAATCCTGCACGGCCCCGGCAAGGCGCACGCGGTGCGGTCGCTGGCCATCCGGGAGGGGCTGAACCTGCGGCGCTGCACCGCCTACTCCGACAGCTTCAACGACGTGCCGATGCTGTCGCTGGTGGGGACCGCGGTCGCGATCAATCCCGATGCCGCGCTGCGGGGGCTGGCCCGCAAGCGGGGCTGGGAGATCCGCGACTTCCGCACCGCGCGGCGGGCGGCGCGCATCGGGGTGCCCTCGGCGCTGGCGCTGGGGGCCGTCGGCGGGGCCCTGGCTGCGGCCGTGGCGCACCGGAACGAGCGCGGCTGACCCTTTGCGAGCCTGCGGCCCGCTGCGAGGACCGGTCGCCCGCATCAAGCACCGTGGCGCACCGGAACGAGCGCGCCCAGCCTGCTCGCTGATAGGCTTCCGCCCGCCGAACACCACGGCTAGCGGAGGGGTAAACCGGCATGGCAGTGCACACCGAATCGCAAGGGATCATCGGCACCCACTACCGGTTCCCGGACTACTTCGAAGTCGGCCGGGAGAAGATCCGGGAGTTCGCCCGCTCGGTCAAGGACGAGCACCCGGCCCATTTCGACGAGTCGGCCGCCGCCGAAGCCGGGCATCCCGGGCTGGTGGCGTCGCTGACCTTCCTGGCCGTGGCCGGGCGTCAGGTCCAGCTGGAGATCTTCGAGAAGTTCGACATCCCGATCAACATCTCCCGGGTGCTGCACCGCGACCAGAAGTTCACCTTCCACCGGCCGATCATGGCCGGCGACAAGCTGTTCTTCGACACCTACCTGGACTCGGTGATCGAGTCGCACGGCACGGTGGTCAGCGAGGTCCGCAGCGAGGTCACCGACGCCGACGGCAAACCGGTGGTGACCAGCGTCGTCACCATGCTCGGCGAGTCGGTCAACCAGGACGCCGACACCGAGGCGGCGACGATCGCGGCGATCGCGTCGATGCGCGACAAAGCGCTCGGCAAGAAGTAAGCGCGCCCCGGCGGGTCAGCCGAAGAACATGTTGCGGCGGCCTGCCAGCAGCCGGTACAGCGTCTGCTGGATCGTCTCGCGCACCTGATCGGTCAACTCGAAGGTGACCATCGGGTCGTCGGCGGCGGCGGGCTCATAGTCGGTGGTCTCGATCGGCTCACCGAAGGCGATGTGCCACTTCGACGGCAGCGGCACCAGCCCGGCCGGGCCGGCCAGCGGGAACAGCGGGGTGATCGGGAAGTAGGGCACACCGAGCAACCGGGCCAACAGCTTGACGTCGGCCAGCATCGGGTAGATCTCCTCGGAGCCGACGATCGAGCACGGCACGATCGGCGCCTTGGTGTGCAGCGCCGCCGACACGAAGCCGCCGCGGCCGAACCGCTGCAGCTTGTAGCGGTCCTTGAATCGCTTGCCCAGGCCCTTGTAGCCCTCCGGGAACACCGCGGTCAGCTCGCCGGCCGCCAGCAGCCGGTGGGCGTCGGCGGTGCAGGCCATGGTGTGGCCGGCCTTACGGGCGGCCGGCCCGATCACCGGCAGGTCGAACACCAGGTCGGCGCCGAGCATCCGCAGATCCCGGTTGGCCGGGTGATGGTCGCGCACCGCCACCGACAGCATCAGCGCGTCCATCGGCAGCACCCCGGCGTGGTTGGCCACCACCAGCGCGGGCCCGTCGGCGGGCAGGTTTTCGACGCCGCTGACCTCGGCCCGGAACCACTCGTTGAAGAAGAACCGCAGCAGCGGCAGCGCGACGGCCTCGTTGAAGTGCGGGTCGAACCCGAACTCGTCGACGTGGTAGTCGCCGGTGATCCGTTCCCGCAGGAATGCGACGACCGAGGCCACCCGCCGGGCGAACTCGCCCGGGTGCGGTTCGGCGGCGCCGAGTGCTCCGGCGGCGGCGCGGCGCTCGTCGATCTCGCGGACGACGGCGGCGATCTGGTCGGCAGAGGCCCGTTCGGCCGGGCCGGTCAGCGTCGAGGGGTGCCGTCGGTGGCCACCCGAATTTTTGTGCAGCGGAATGACTTTGGCTTTTGCATCACCAGCCATGGCGTTAACCTCCCCGCACCCTGTTGAAGTTGATGTCGCCCAGGCGTTGCGCCGCGCTCACCGCGCGCTGCTCCACCGAACGCACCCACTTGGGGTCGATGATCGGATTGAGACCTCGACCCCGCACATAGTCGTCGAATGCCTCGGCAGTCGTCCATTTGGCGCTGTATCCGAGGTCGCTTCGCATTCTAGACGTATCCATCACCCGGCCAAAGCTGAGATAATTCAGCTGTTCCCGGTTGATCTCGGTGTAGTTGTTGGCCCGGCGCAACGAGTCCAGCGCCCACAGCCCGATCCCGGGCAACGGCACCGGAACCCGGCCGGACCGGCGGATCGCCTGCGACATCATGATGATGCCGTCGGCGCCGATGTTGAAGGTGCCGGCCTTGCCCGCCATGGTGGCCCGTTCCAGGGCGCCCAGCGCGTCCTGCTCGTGCAGCAGCTGCAGGCGTGCGTCGCGGCCCAGCACCATCGGAACCAGCGGGCCGCCGAGGTAGCGCGACAGCGCGGTGTCCATGGCCGGGCCGATCATGTTGGCCATCCGCAGGATGGTGACCGCGATGTCCGGCCGGCGCCGGCCCAGCCCGCGGGCGTAGCCCTCGATGTCGATGCTGTCGCGGGGGAATCCCTGCGTGGGCGGACGGTGGCTGGTGCTGTCCTCGGTGAACAACACCGGATCGCGCGAGCAGGACCCGTAGACCTCCGAGGTCGACTTGAGCACCACCCGGCGCACCGAGGGCGCCTTCTGGCAGGCGGCGAACAACTGCATGGCGCCCATCACGTTGAGCTCCTTGAGCGCCGCCCCGCCGCCGGACCGCGGCACGTAGGACGCGGCGGCCGCGTGCACCACGGTGTCGACTTCGCTGTTTCGAATCACCTTGGCGATAAAGGGATTGCGGATATCGGCGCGGACGAACTCGGCGCGCCCCATCCGGCGCAGCATGTCCTTGCTGGGCATGACGGCGTCGACGGCGATCACCCGGTTGATCAAGGGGTTCTGGGTGAGCCTGGCGGTCAGGTAACCGCCCAGAAACCGGCACGCGCCGGTGACCAACACAACCTTGGGGTAGTGCCGGACGTCGCTTCGCGTGCTGTCGCTCGGGGGGCCGGCTTCATCCACCCCGTCAGCCTAACGGCCGCGGTGGAAAACCAATACCGGCGACTTGTCTGCAGCCGTCGGCGTGACGCCGACTCGGCGCGGATGCGGGGGCGGGTTACTTACCGAGTTTTCTGCGCTGCACCCGGGTACGGCGAAGCAGCTTGCGGTGCTTCTTCTTCGACATGCGCTTGCGCCGCTTCTTGATGACTGAACCCATGAACTCCGCTATCTGCTGCAGCCCGCGCCGCTTCGAACCGGCGCTGGGCGAAACTTGATCGACCCGGTCACTTTACCCGGAAGCGGGCGCGCACCAGAAAACCGGCACCTGGCCCGACCCGAGACACAGCCGACCCCGGGCGTCGCCGTCCGCGACACCCGGGGGGCGCTTACCTGTCGACCGGCGCTCAGCCCGCGTCGAAGAAGGAGGTCTCCAACAGGTCGTGCACCGCCTTGGCGTGAACCCGGAAAGACCGTCCCACCCGCACCGCGGGCAGCTCGCCGTTGTGCACCAGCCGGTACACCGTCATCTTGCTGACCCGCATCAACGCAGCCACCTCGGCCACGGTGAGAAATTGTGTCCGACCCGACTCGGCAGAGCCGGCATCCCGTGCCGCCCTGCCGCCAGCCGAGTCTCGTGCTGAAGGCCCGTTTCCAGACGTCATCGTTACCCATTCCGATCAGGCACGTGCAGTCCCAGCGGCTTCCCCTCCGCTGCGCCCACACGCACAGACATACAGGAGAATAGCGGGACGAATGGGGTTCCTGCGACTGGTGAGAGGCAATATGTGAAAAATAAGTGAATTACTCTGATGTAATTCTTAGCTGCTCAGAGCGGGTTTTTGCGGCCTGCACCGCCCGATCGACCGAGGTCCGCAGGCCTCCGGCCTCCAACTCACGCAGCGCCGCCGCCGTGGTTCCCCCAGGAGATGTCACCATGGCTCTCAGCTGTGCCGGGGAGGTGTCGATGACCGCATTCGCCGTCCCCTCGGCTTCGCCGCGGCCGTCCAGCAGCATCTGCGCCGCCCCGGCCATGGTCTGCACGGCCAGATCGGTGGCCCCCCGCCGGCTCAGCCCGGCGGCGACCCCGGCATCCACCAGCGCCTCCACCATCAGAAAGAAGTAGGCGGGCCCGGACCCCGACACCGCGGTCACCGCGTCCAGCTGTTCCTCGGGAACGATCGCCACCGTGCCGACGCACTCGAACAGCTCGGCGACCGCCTCGACCTGCTCGCTGCTGGGAAACCGGCCCTTGGCCAGCGCACTGGCGCCGGCGCCGACCTTGACCGGGGTGTTGGGCATCACCCGGATCACCGCGGCGCCCGCCGGCAGCTTGGACTCCACATAGCCGGTGGTGACCCCGGCGACGATCGTCACCAGCACCTGTTCGGGACCGTCGCCGGAGGCATCGGTGACGTTCTTGGCGAACTCGGCCACCACCGAGTCCACATCCTGCGGCTTCACCGCGACGATCACGATGGCGGCGTTCTCCACCGCGTCGGCCACCGATGTCACCAGCACCGAATACTTGTCGGCCAGTTGCCGGGCCCGGTCGGCGAACCGCTCGGCGACCACCAGATCCTTCACCGGGCGGCCGGCCGCCAGCAGCCCCGCCAGCAACGCTTCGCCCATGTTCCCGCCACCGATGATCGCGATTCTGGCCATGGCGACAGCATGGCACGCACCGGCGCCGTGCGGGCTACCGGGCGGGCACCATCGCCAGCTGCCGGGACTGCACCACGATCCGGCCCTCGCAGTCGACCACGGTGTGATCCTCGTCGAACCAGTCCTGACCGATCTGCACGCAGCTGCACAGCACCCGCAGCCAGCCGTCGGCGGGCAGGCCGC
>CAYNJD010000101.1:0-10398 GCA_964397355.1 uncultured Mycobacterium sp.
GCCGACCACGAATACCTCACCGAGGGCGGGGTTTTCACCCCGGATCTGATCGAGAACTGGATCAGCTACAAGCGCGACCACGAGATCACCCCGGTCAACCTGCGCCCACACCCTTACGAATTCGCCCTTTACTACGACTGCTAGCCGTAGCCGCCTCCGGGCTGTCGAATTTTCCGACAGATTCACCGTTCAACGTCGCACGGACGAATCCCCCTGAGATCAGGTCGCTGACCGAGCGCGACCTGATTCGCGCGACCCCGTCGTGCCGGGGATCTGCGCAACGTTCGGTGAAAGGATCGAGTAGCGATGACGCCTGACCGGGTCGGGTTGTACAACCCCGCGTTCGAGCATGACTCATGCGGGGTCGCGATGGTGGTGGACAGGTTCGGCCGTCGTAGCCGAATGATTGTCGACCAGGCAATCACAGCGTTGCTCAACCTGGAGCATCGCGGCGCGCAGGGCGCCGAGCCGAACACCGGCGACGGCGCCGGCATCATGATTCAGGTTCCCGACGAATTCCTGCGCGCGGTGGTCGATTTCGAACTGCCCCGCTCCGGCGACTACGCCACCGGGATCGCGTTTTTGCCGCAGTCCGCCAAGGAGGCGATGGCCGCATGTGCCGCGGTGGACAAGATCGCCGAAGCCGAGGGACTGCAGGTGCTGGGCTGGCGGGAGGTACCCATCGACGATTCGTCGCTGGGTGCGCTGGCTCGCGACGCCATGCCGACCTTGCGCCAGTTGTTCTTGGCCGGCGCCTCCGGCATGGAGCTGGAGCGCAGGGCCTACGTGGTGCGCAAGCGCGCTGAGCACGAGTTGGGCGACAAGGGTCCGGGACAAGACGGGCCGGGCCGCGAAACCGTTTATTTTCCCAGCCTTTCCGGGCAGACGTTTGTCTACAAGGGCATGCTGACCACTCCCCAGCTCAAGAACTTCTATCTGGATCTGTCCGATGAACGCGTGGTCAGTGCGCTGGGAATCGTCCATTCCCGGTTCTCGACGAACACCTTCCCGTCATGGCCGCTGGCGCATCCCTTCCGTCGGGTAGCGCACAACGGGGAGATCAACACGGTCACCGGTAACGAGAACTGGATGCGGGCCCGGGAAGCGTTGATCACTACGGACCTGTTCGGGCCGAACGGTTTCGACAAACTGACCCCGATCTGCACCCCGGGCGCATCCGACACCGCCCGCTTCGACGAGGTGCTCGAGCTGCTGCATCTGGGTGGCCGCAGCCTGCCCCATGCGGTGCTGATGATGATTCCCGAGGCGTGGGAACGAGCCGAGAACATGGATGCGTCGACTCGGGCTTTTTATGAGTATCACGATTCGTTGATGGAGCCCTGGGACGGCCCCGCGTCGATCACGTTCACCGACGGCACCGTGGTCGGGGCGGTCTTGGACCGCAATGGGCTGCGGCCGTCGCGAATCCTGGTGACCAACGACGGCTTGGTGGTGATGGCCTCGGAATCCGGGGTGCTCGACGTGGACCCGGCCACGGTGGTCGCCCGGATGCGGTTGCAGCCGGGGCGGATGTTCTTGGTGGACACCGCCGCCGGCCGAATCGTCTCCGATGAGGAGATCAAGGCCGAACTGGCCGCCGCCCACCCGTATCAGCAGTGGGTTGAACGCGGCCTGGTACCGCTGGACAAGCTGCCCAGCGCCGACTACGCACCGATGGCCCATGACCGGGTGGTCGCGCGCCAGCAGGTCTTCGGCTACACCTACGAGGAACTGAACCTGTTGGTGGCCCCGATGGCCCGCGACGGCGCAGAACCGATCGGCTCGATGGGGACCGATACCCCGATCGCGGTGCTGTCGGCTCGGCCGCGGATGCTCTACGACTACTTCCAGCAGATGTTCGCCCAGGTCACCAATCCGCCGTTGGACGCCATCCGCGAGGAGGTGGTCACCAGCCTGCAGGGTGCGCTGGGTCCGGAAGGGGATCTGCTCAACCCCGACGAGACGTCGTGTCAGCAGATCGTGCTGGCGCAACCCATCCTGCGTAACCACGAGCTGGCCAAATTGATCGGGCTGGACCCCGATACCGAGATCAACGGCCGGCAAATCGGCCTGCGCACCGAGGTGATCAGCTGCCTGTACCCGGTCGCCGAGGGCGGCGCCGGCCTGCGCCGCGCTCTCGCCGACATCCGGGCCCGGGCGTCGGCCGCCATCGAGGGCGGTGCCCGGATCCTGGTGCTGTCGGATCGTGAATCCGACGAGGAACTGGCCCCGATCCCCTCCCTGTTGGCAACCGCTGCGGTACACCATCATCTGGTGCGGACCCGGACCCGCACCCAGGTCGGGTTGGTGGTCGAAACCGGCGATGCCCGCGAGGTGCACCACCTGGCCTCGCTGCTGGCATTCGGCGCCGCCGCGATCAACCCGTACCTGGCGTTCGATTCGATCGCCGACATGATCGAACGCGGGCTCATCGAGGGCATCGACCTCGACACCGCGGTCGGCAACTACATCAAAGCCGCCGGCAAGGGTGTACTCAAGGTGATGTCGAAGATGGGCATCTCCACCCGTGCCTCCTACACCGGCGCGCAGCTGCTGCAGCCGATCGGGATCTCCCAGGACGTGCTCGACGAATACTTCGCCGGGCTGGTCTGTCCCATCGGGGGGATCACGCTCGACGACATAGCGGCCGACGTGTCCGCCCGGCACGGCCTGGCCTATCTGGACCGCTCCGGCCAGCGGGCACACCGTGAACTGCCGGTGGGCGGGGAATACCAGTGGCGCCGCGAGGGTGAGTATCACCTGTTCAACCCGGAAACCGTGTTCAAGCTGCAGCACTCCACCCGCACCGGCCAGTACCAGGTCTTCAAGGAGTACACCCGGCTGGTCGACGACCAGAGCGAGCGGCTGGCCACGCTGCGGGGCCTGCTGAAGTTCCGCACCGGGTTGCGTCCTCCTATCCCGGTCGAGCAGGTCGAGCCGGCCAGCGAGATCGTCAAGCGGTTCTCGACCGGAGCGATGAGCTACGGGTCGATCTCCGCGGAGGCACACGAAACCCTGGCGATCGCGATGAACCGGCTCGGTGCGCGGTCCAACAGCGGCGAGGGCGGCGAGCACTCCGACCGCTTCACGCCCGACGCCAACGGCGATCTGCGGCGCAGCGCGATCAAGCAGGTGGCCTCCGCCCGATTCGGCGTCACCAGCCACTACTTGAGCAACTGTTCGGATATTCAGATCAAGATGGCCCAGGGCGCCAAACCCGGTGAGGGCGGGCAGCTTCCGGGCAACAAGGTGTATCCGTGGATCGCCGAGGTCCGGCACGCCACCCCCGGTGTCGGGTTGATCTCGCCGCCGCCGCACCACGACATCTACTCCATCGAAGACCTCAAACAGCTGATCCACGATCTGAAGAACGCCAACCCGCAGGCCCGCATCCACGTCAAGCTGGTCGCCGAGAACGGTGTCGGGACGGTGGCGGCCGGGGTCTCCAAAGCGCACGCCGACGTGGTGCTGATCTCCGGGCACGACGGCGGTACCGGGGCGGCCCCGCTGACCTCGCTCAAGCATGCCGGGGCGCCGTGGGAGCTCGGGCTGGCCGAGACCCAGCAGACATTGCTGCTCAACGGTCTTCGGGACCGGATCGTGGTGCAGGTGGACGGCCAGCTCAAGACCGGGCGCGACGTGATGATCGCGGCGTTGCTGGGCGCCGAGGAGTTCGGCTTCGCCACCGCACCGCTGGTGGTGTCGGGCTGCATCATGATGCGGGTCTGCCACCTCGACACCTGCCCGGTCGGGGTGGCCACCCAGAACCCGGTGCTGCGCAGCCGGTTCACCGGCCAGCCCGAATTCGTCGAGAACTTCTTCTGGTTCATCGCCGAAGAAATCCGTGAATACCTTGCGGCGCTGGGCTTCCGGACCGTCAACGAGGCCGTCGGACAGGTGAATGCGCTGGACACCACGCTGGCGCGGGCGCACTGGAAGGCCCACAAACTCGATCTGGCGCCGGTGCTGCACGAACCGGAGTCGCCGTTCATGAACCAGGACCTGTACTGCAGTTCCGGCCAGGACCACGGGCTGGACAAGGCGCTGGACCAGCAGTTGATCGCGATGAGCCGCGAGGCGCTCGACACCGGCACCCCGGTGCGCTTCGCCACCGCGATCTCCAACGTCAACCGGACCGTCGGCACCATGCTCGGCCACCAGGTCACCAAAACCTTCGGCGCCAAGGGGCTGCCCGCCGACACCATCGACATCACCTTCACCGGGTCGGCCGGGAACAGCTTCGGGGCGTTCCTGCCGCCCGGGATCACGCTGCGAGTATTCGGTGACGCCAACGACTACGTCGGCAAGGGTCTGTCCGGCGGCCGGATCGTGATCCGCCCGCCGATCGATGCGCCCGAAGGCTATGTGGCCGAAGACAACATCATCGGCGGCAACGTGATCCTGTTCGGCGCCACCAATGGTGAGGTCTTCCTGCGCGGGGTGGTCGGAGAGCGGTTCGCGGTGCGTAACTCCGGGGCCGTCGCGGTGGTCGAGGGCGTCGGCGATCACGGCTGTGAATACATGACCGGCGGCAAGGTGGTGGTGCTGGGCGCCACCGGGCGCAACTTCGCCGCCGGCATGTCCGGGGGCATGGCCTACGTCTACGACCCCGATCGGGTGATGCCGACTCGGCTCAACACCGAGATGGTGGACCTCGACGCGTTCGAGGAATTCGACGCCGACGACCTGACCTGGCTGCGCGACATCCTGGCGGCCCACGTCGAGGCCACCGATTCCGTGCCCGCCCAAGCCATCCTGGCCGACTGGGCGAACCACAGCAGGCACTTCGTCAAGGTGATGCCACGCGACTACCGGCGGGTGCTCACCGCGGTGGCCGAGGCGGAGGCCAGTGGCGTCGATCCGAACGAGGCGATCATGGCGGCGGCTCATGGCTGACCCGAAGGGATTTCTCACCCACACCCAGCGCATCCTGCCGTTGCGCCGGCCCGTCTCCGAGCGGGTGGGCGACTGGAAAGAGGTATACCAGGACTTCGCCGAGGACGAGCTGCGCCGGCAGGCCGGCCGCTGCATGGACTGCGGAATCCCGTTCTGCCACACCGGATGCCCGCTGGGCAACCTGATCCCGGAATGGAACGACCTGGTCCGCACCGGGCGCTGGCGCGAGGCGATCGAGCGGCTGCACGCCACCAACAACTTCCCCGACTTCACCGGCCGGCTGTGCCCGGCGCCGTGCGAGCCGGCCTGCGTGCTGGGCATCAACCAGCCGCCGGTGACGATCAAACAGGTGGAATACGAGATCATCGAGCGGGCGTTCCGCGAGGGCTGGGTGCAACCCATCCGGCCCCGGACGCAGACCGGCAAGACGGTGGCCGTGGTGGGGTCCGGGCCCGCCGGGCTGGCCGCCGCCCAGCAACTCACCCGCGCCGGGCACGCGGTGACGGTGTTCGAGCGCGACGACCGCATCGGCGGGCTGCTGCGCTACGGCATCCCCGAGTTCAAGATGGAAAAGCGCATCGTCGACCGCCGGTTGGCGCAGATGACCGCCGAGGGCACGGTGTTCCGGGCCGGTGTCGACGTCGGCGTGGATCTGACCGCCGAGCAGCTGCGCGCCGACTTCGACGCGGTGGTGCTGGCCGGTGGGGCCACCGCCTGGCGGGACCTGCCGATCCCCGGCCGGGAGCTCGACGGCATCCACCAGGCGATGGAGTACCTGCCGTGGGCGAATCGGGTGCAGGCCGGTGATCTGGCCGAGCCGCCGATCACCGCGCACGGCAAGAAGGTCGTCATCATCGGCGGCGGTGACACCGGTGCCGACTGCCTGGGGACCGTGCACCGCCAGGGCGGCACCTGCGTGCACCAGTTCGAGATCATGCCGCGTCCGCCGGAGACCCGGGACCCGTCCACGCCGTGGCCGATGTATCCGCTGGTGATGCGGACCAGCGCCGCCCACGAGGAGGGCGGCGAGCGGGTGTTCGCGGTCAACACCGAGAAGTTCCTCGGCCGCGACGGTCATGTGACGGGGCTGCGGGCCCACGAGGTGCGGCGGCAGGGCGGCAAGTTCGAGAAGGTGGACGGCACCGACTTCGAGCTCGAGGCCGACCTGGTGCTGCTGGCGATGGGGTTCGTCGGCCCGGAACGCTCGGCGCTGCTGACCGACCTGGGTGTGGAGTTCACCGGCCGCGGCACCGTGGCACGCGACGCGGACTTCGCCACCGGCGTCCCCGGGGTCTATGTGGCCGGCGACATGGGCCGGGGGCAGTCCCTGATCGTCTGGGCGATCGCCGAGGGCCGTGCCGCGGCGGCCGGTGTGGACCGGTACCTGATGGGAACAACCGCCCTGCCGGCCCCGATCAAGCCGACGGCCGCCCCGATCCACTGAATCCCTCCAGGCACTTCTGTCACAAATAAAACAGAAGCAACACGCCGCGGCGCGTCGACCTTTGTTTGCCACGCGGCGGGTGTCTAATAGTTACCCGTGGGCACCGCGTTAACGGTGTGTTAACATGGTCCGCGTTATTCCAATCTGGTCCGAGCCGGGGCGGGGGTCAGCACCTTGTACATCAACCCGATATACCGATACCGGATGGGTCGTATGGCCTGGTCATTGCTGCGGCATCCGCGCAGGAGCCGCGAGTTCCCGGCCAAACACGAGCGTCTGATCACCGCCGACGAGCTGTTGCGCTTCGCGACGTAGGATTCGCTGACGTGGTGTGGCCGCACTGCGGGAAAGTTTGCTGATCGTTATCGGGGTGTGACCGGCGCCCACAGGCCGGAGTCCCGGATCGCCTCGGCCAACGGCTCCAGCACCGCCGGGTCATCCGGCACCGGCGCGAAGCGCGAAATCTGCTGGCGACGCCCGATAGGCTCCCCGGTGTGCACATGACGCTGGGGATCGACACCAAGGTGACCCTGCTGGCGGCCGGGCTGATCTTCCTGCTGGCGCTGCTGCTGGGGGTGTGGAAGTACCTGCAGATCGCCACCTCGCAGAACCACCAGGCCCACGTCTACGTCGACATCGCGCACCGGGCGGCGCTGCTGTACTCGTTCGCCACCCTGCTGGTCGCGGTGTTCGTCGAACTCAGCGGCTGGCCCACCTGGGTGAACCTGACCGCAGCGATGGTGGTGGTCTACTTCTTCGTCACCGCGATCGGCAGCTACATGCTGCATGGCGCGTTGCGCGACACCACCAATCAGTTCGAGAAGGCCGGCTGGCTGTTGCATGTCGGCATGGTGTTGCTGATCATCGGCGAGATCGGCGGCTTCGCGGTGCTGCTGGCCGGGTTCGGTATCGCCGAATTCTAAAAGTGCCCGAGGCTAAAGCGCTTCGCCGTAGATGCTGCTGACCCAGATGTGCGTCAGCGTGTCGACCACCCGGTCGTGGGGGACCGACGGCTGCTCGGCGACCAGTGCCGCCATCATGGTGCGCTCGTTCATCTGATTCAGCGAGGTCGCGAGATCCAGCGCCGGGATGGTCGCCGGCGCCGCGCCGCGGTCCCGCTCGGCGGTGATCAGCGCGGCGGTCTGCTCGATCCACTTGCCCATGAACCCGTGCCACATCGCCCGGAACTCCGGGCTGGTGGACAGTGCCTCGGTGCCGGCCCGGGCGATCGCCCGATGCGAGCTGAACGCGAGGAAGAACGCCTTGATGCCACTGCGCCACACCCGGCGCGGATCGGCGGGCAGTCGCTGCACCGCGCCGACGAACTTCTCGTCGGCGGCCGCGATCATCGGCTCCAGCAGCGAGAGCAGCACCGCGTCCTTGGACTTGAAATAGAAGTAGAAGGTGGGCCGCGAGATGCCGGCGCCTTTGGCCAGGTCGTCGACCGAGATCTCGGCGAGCGGCCGCTGCTCGAGCAGTCGCTCGGCGGTCGCCAGGATCGCCTGCTCGCGGTCGTCACCGGAGGGGCGGGCCGAGCGTCGGCTGCGGGAACGCGTCAGGCTGGGCCGGGTCACGACGCAGAGTCTACACTCTGTCGAGAAAATCGACACAATGTCGAGTCGCCGGGCGGTAGCGTTGCTACACTTCTCGCCCGTGGCCGAACACCTCGATGTCGTGGTCGTGGGTGCGGGCCTGTCCGGTATCAGCGCTGCGTGGCATCTGCAGCGGCACTGCCCGAACAAGAACTACGCCATTCTGGAGCGCCGCGACGATTTGGGCGGCACCTGGGACCTGTTCAAATACCCTGGGGTGCGCTCGGATTCCGACATGTACACCTTCGCCTTCCGGTTCAAGCCGTGGACCGGCGACACCACGATCGCCGAGGGCGCAGCGATCAAGGCCTACCTGCGCGAGACCGTCGGCGAGCACGGCATCGAGAAGCGCATCCGCTACCGGCACCGGCTGGTTGCCGCGGACTGGAGCGACACCGCCGCCGCGTGGCGACTCACCGTCGACCGGGACGGCGAGACGATCGAGATCACCTGTGGCTTCCTGATCGCGTGCAGCGGTTACTACGACTACGACGAGGCCTACGCGCCGGAGTTCGCCGGCGCCGACGAGTTCACCGGGCCGGTCATTCACCCGCAGCACTGGCCGGAGGATCTCGACTACAGCGGTAAGAAGATCGTGGTGATCGGCTCCGGCGCGACCGCGGTGACCCTGGTCCCGGCCCTGGCCGCTTCCGGCGCCGGCCACGTCACCATGGTTCAGCGGTCACCGGGCTACATCGGGCTGCTGCCCAGCGTCGATCCGGTGGCCCGCCGGCTGAACCGGATGCTGCCGACCCGGATCGCGGCCGCGGCCAACCGGTGGGGTTACATCGTGGGTCAGGTCGGGGTCTACCAGGTCAGCCGCCGCTTCCCGAAGTTCATGCGCAAGCGGCTCATGGCGATGGCGCAGCGGCGCCTGCCCGCGGGGTTCGACGTCGACACGCACTTCGGCCCGAATTATCAGCCGTGGGACCAGCGGCTGTGCCTGGCTCCCGATGGGGATCTCTTCGCGGCGATCAGTGCGGGTGCCGCCGATGTGGTCACCGGTGAGATCGAGGTGTTCACCCCCGCCGGGATCCGGCTGAAGTCCGGCGACGAGCTGCCCGCCGACATGATCGTCACCGCGACCGGGCTCAACCTGCGACTGTTCGGTGGCGCCGAGATCAGCCGCGACGGCATCCGGATCGACCCGCGCGACACGGTCGCTTACCAGGGCATGATGCTCAGCGGCGTGCCGAACCTGGCGTTCACGGTCGGCTACAGCAACGCTTCCTGGACCCTGAAGGCCGACCTGGTGTCGGAATCGGTCTGCCGGCTACTCAACTACCTGGATTCTCAGGGGTTCGACACCGTGGTCCCGCTCGAGCCCGCTCCCCACGTGCAGGACCGTCCGCTGGTGAGGCAGCTCTCCGGTTATGTGCAGCGGGCGCTGAGCCACCTGCCACGTGCGGGTTCGCACCGGCCGTGGCGGCCGCACGAGAACTATCTGGTGGATTCGATTCTGACCAGGCTGGCCAGGATTGATGACGGCCACCTGCGGTTCTCGCGGTCCTCGTAATCAGTCTTTCGTCTCCGCCAAAGGACTTTGAGCCGTCTTTGGTACGTCGACTTGCACAAAATTCAGCTTCCTAGTACGTTCCAGTCGACAATCTATCAGCCCATGAAACGGGCAAAATCCATACTTTCTGGATGTTATCTCGGGAGGAGACGCCCAAATGAATCGTCGTGACCAGCGGGTCGGTGGTCCCAAGCGGGGGAAGCGGGTCTCCGCGGTCGCCTCGGCAGCGGGTGCCTTTCTGGCGTTTGGTATGACGCCGTTGGCGGTGTCGCCGGCACAAGCCGACTTCGACTTGTTCGACCCGTTCTCCTGGTTCGATCTGGACGGCGTGAGCGAGGTGTCCGGGGCGGCGGATGCCGGGTCGGCGGCCTTTACGTTCGACGACTGGGACGGGCTGATGAACTCCGACCCGGGTGCGTGGGTGGCCTTCGACGACCAGGTCTATCTGGCGTTCTATGACCCGATGCAGGCGGTGATCTCCAACAGTGCCAATGACTGGTGGCTGGACCCGATGAACCAGATGTTCGCCACGGCCGACTCGTGCGGCGTGATGTGCAACGGTGCGGACGCCTACATCAACGATGATGGTGTGCTGGTGGCGGCCCAAGACGGTGGCTTGTGGTTCGGTGACGGCGGCGACGGCATTGACGGCTCCGACGGTGGCGCGGCCGGCATGTTCGGCAATGGCGGCACCGGCGGCGACGCGGCGGCCGGGTCGATCGTCACCATCGACGGTGTGGACTATGCGGGCACCGGCGGCGACGGCGGGGCCGGTGGCGGCTTCATGGGCTACGGCGGCACCGGCGGCAACGGTGGCGACGCCTACGTCGACGGCGACGGCAACGTGGTGCTGGCCGGCACCGGTGGTAACGGTGGCGACGGCATGGGCCAGTTCGGCATCGGCAACGGTGGCGACGGCGGTGTCGGTGGACACGGCCTGGACGCCACCG
>CAYNJD010000102.1:0-2666 GCA_964397355.1 uncultured Mycobacterium sp.
TGCCGGGCGGCAACGCCGTCTACCCGTCCAGCGTGGTGATGAACGTGGTGCCCGCTCAGACCGCCGGCGTGCAGTCGCTGGTGATCGCCAGTCCGCCGCAGCCCGGCTTCGACGGCCTGCCGCACCCGACGATTCTGGCCGCGGCCCGGCTGCTCGGCGTCGACGAGGTCTGGGCGGTCGGTGGCGCACAGGCGGTGGCGCTGCTGGCCTACGGCGGCACCGACACCGACGGCGCCGAGCTCGCCCCGGTCGACATGATCACCGGCCCGGGCAACATCTACGTCACCGCGGCGAAACGGCTGTGCCGCTCACGGGTCGGTATCGACGCCGAAGCGGGCCCCACCGAAATCGCCATCCTGGCCGACAACACCGCCAACCCGGCACATCTGGCCGCCGACCTGATCAGCCAGGCCGAGCACGATGAAATGGCCGCCAGCGTGCTGGTCACCACCAGCGCCGAACTGGCCGACGCCACCGACCGTGAGGTGAGCGCGCAGCTGGAGACCACCGTGCACCGCCAGCGGGTGACCACGGCGCTGTCCGGTCCGCAGTCGGCGATCGTGTTGGTCGACGACCTGGCGGCCGGTATCCGGGTGGTCGATGCCTACGCCGCCGAGCACCTGGAGATCCAGACCGCCGATGCCGCGGCGGTTGCGGCCCGGATCCGTTCGGCGGGAGCGATTTTCGTCGGACCGTATGCTCCGGTGAGCCTCGGCGACTACTGCGCGGGCTCCAATCACGTGCTGCCCACCGCGGGCAGTGCGCGCCACTCCAGCGGGCTGTCGGTGCAAACTTTCCTGCGCGGTATCCACGTCGTGAACTACACCGAGGCGGCGCTCAAAGACGTCAGCGGGCACGTGATCGCACTGGCCCGCGCCGAAGACCTGCCCTCGCACGGCGAAGCGGTCCGGCGGAGGTTCGAGCAGTGAGCGGCGCCGCCCCCGGGCCGGGCCGTGACATCACGCTGGCCGACTTGCCGTTGCGCGACGACCTGCGCGGCAAGTCGCCCTACGGCGCGCCGCAACTGGCGGTGCCGGTGCGGCTGAACACCAACGAGAACCCGCACCCGCCGAGTGCGGCACTCATCGACGACGTCGCCCGTTCGGTGCGCGAGGCCGCAGCCGAACTGCACCGCTATCCCGACCGCGACGCGGTGGCGCTGCGCACCGACCTGGCCGGTTATCTCAGCTCCCAGACCGGTGTCGGGGTGGGGCCGGAGAACGTGTGGGCGGCCAACGGCTCCAACGAGATCCTGCAGCAGCTGCTGCAGGCGTTCGGGGGACCGGGCCGCAGCGCGATCGGCTTCGTCCCGTCGTATTCGATGCACCCGATCATCTCCGACGGCACCCAGACGCAGTGGCTGACCGCCAACCGCGCCGGCGACTTCGGCCTGGACACCTCGGTCGCGGTCGCCGCCATCGCCGACCGGAAGCCCGACGTGGTATTCGTCGCGAGCCCGAACAACCCGTCCGGGCAGAGCATTTCACTGGAGGATCTGCGCAGCCTGCTCGACGTGGCGCCGGGGATCGTGATCGTGGACGAGGCCTACGGCGAGTTCTCCTCGCAGCCCAGCGCTATTGGGCTGATCGCCGACTACCCGGCAAAGCTGATCGTCACCCGCACCATGAGCAAGGCGTTCGCGTTCGCCGGCGGGCGGCTCGGCTACCTGATCGCCGCCCCGGCGGTGATCGACGCGATGCTGCTGGTGCGTTTGCCCTATCACCTGTCGGCGGTCACCCAGGTGGCCGCCCGCGCCGCGCTGCGCCACGCCGACGACACGCTGGGCAGTGTCGCGGCACTCATCTCCGAACGCGAACGGGTCTCGGCGGCGCTGACGGCCATGGGATTCCGGGTCATCCCCAGCGACGCCAACTTCGTGTTGTTCGGGGAGTTCACCGACGCACCGGCGACCTGGCAGCGCTATCTGGATGCCGGAATCCTGATCCGCGATGTCGGCATCAGCGGATACCTGCGTGCCACCACCGGGCTGCCGGAGGAGAACGACGCGCTGCTGGCCGCGAGTGAACGACTTGCCGGCACCGAATTGGCCCAACCACCAGTGGCGATCGCAAGCGCGGCGAAGCCGGGCGCAGCGGGTCCCCACCGATCACTAGGAGCATCATGACCGGCAGCCGCCGCGCCCGGGTGGAACGCACCACCCGAGAATCCGCGATCACGGTGGAACTCGACCTGGACGGCACCGGGGTCGTCGACATCGACACCGGGGTGCCGTTCTATGACCACATGCTCACCGCGCTGGGCAGCCACGCCAGCTTCGACCTGACGGTGCGCGCCAAGGGCGACGTCGAGATCGAAGCGCACCACACCGTCGAGGACACCGCGATCGTGCTGGGGCAGGCCCTGAACGAGGCGCTCGGCGACAAGAAGGGCATCCGCCGGTTCGGTGACGCCTTCATCCCGATGGACGAAACCCTGGCGCACGCCGCTGTCGATGTGTCCGGGCGGCCTTATTGCGTGCACACCGGCGAGCCGGATCACTTGGCGCACACCACGATCGCCGGGTCACAGACCCCCTACCACACTGTCATCAACCGCCACGTGTTCGAGACGCTGGCGTCCAATGCGCGCATCGCGCTACATGTGCGGGTGCTCTACGGCCGCGACCCGCACCACATCACCGAGGCCCAGTACAAGGCGGTCGCCCG
>CAYNJD010000102.1:2766-10359 GCA_964397355.1 uncultured Mycobacterium sp.
TCTACGGCCGCGACCCGCACCACATCACCGAGGCCCAGTACAAGGCGGTCGCCCGCGCGCTGCGCCAAGCGGTGGAGCCCGACCCGCGCGTCACCGGCGTGCCGTCCACCAAGGGTGCCCTGTGAAGTCGGTGGTGGTCCTCGACTACGGGTCGGGAAACCTGCGCTCGGCCCAGCGCGCCCTGCAGCGCACGGGCGCGGCCGTCGAGGTGACCGCTGACCCCGATGCCGCGGCAGCCGCCGACGGCCTGGTGGTGCCGGGGGTGGGCGCGTTCGCGGCGTGCATGGCCGGACTGCGCAAGGTGCACGGGGAGAAGATCATCGCCGAACGGGTGAGCGCCGGGCGTCCGGTGCTGGGGGTGTGCGTCGGAATGCAGATCCTGTTCGCCCGCGGGGTGGAGTTCGGGGTCGAGACCGTCGGCTGCGGCCAATGGCCTGGCGCGGTCACCCGGCTGGACGCGCCGGTGATCCCGCACATGGGCTGGAACGTCGTCGACGCGGCTCCGGGCAGCACGCTGTTCGCCGGGCTGGACGCCGACACCCGGTTCTACTTCGTGCACTCCTACGCCGCGCAGCTGTGGGAGGGCCGCCCGGAGGCGTTGGTGACCCGGGCGACCCATCAGGTACCGTTCCTGGCGGCTGTCGAGGACGGGCCGCTGGCCGCCACCCAGTTTCACCCCGAAAAGAGCGGGGATGCCGGGGCGACACTGCTGAGTAACTGGGTGGAGGCACTGTGAGTACATCGTTGGTTCTGCTGCCCGCGGTCGACGTCGTCGACGGGCGCGCGGTGCGTCTGGTGCAGGGCAAGGCCGGCAGCGAGACCGAGTACGGTTCGGCGCTGGATGCCGCGCTGGGCTGGCAGCGTGACGGCGCGGAGTGGATCCACCTCGTCGACCTGGACGCTGCCTTCGGTCGCGGCTCGAACCGAGAACTGCTCGCCGATGTGGTCGGGCGCCTGGACGTGAAGGTCGAACTGTCCGGCGGTATCCGCGACGACGAGTCGCTGAAGGCGGCGCTGGCCACCGGCTGCGCCCGGGTGAACCTGGGCACCGCCGCGCTGGAGAACCCGCAGTGGTGCGCGCGCGCCATCGCCGACCACGGCGAGCAGGTCGCGGTCGGCTTGGACGTGCAACTCGTGGACGGCTCCTACCGGCTGCGCGGACGCGGCTGGGAGACCGACGGCGGAGAACTGTGGCCGGTGCTGGAACGTCTTGACCGCGAAGGGTGTTCGCGCTTCGTTGTCACCGACGTGACCAAGGACGGCACCTTGGGCGGACCCAACCTGGAGCTGCTCGGCGAGGTCGCTGACCGTACCGACGCCCCGGTGATCGCCTCCGGCGGGGTCTCCAGCATCGATGATCTGCGGGCCATCGCCACCTTGGTGGACCGCGGCGTGGAGGGTGCCATCGTCGGCAAAGCGCTCTACGCCGGGCGGTTCACCCTGCCGCAGGCCCTGACCGCGGTGCAAGGCTAGGCACACGTGGCGCTGGACACCGCGGATCTGGGAGCCCTGGTCGCCGAGGCGTCGAAGATTCTCGATGTCGCGGCGAAGCCGTTCGTCGAAGGCCACCGTGCCGGTTCAGCAGTCCGCAAGGGCGGCAACGACTTCGCCACCGAGGTCGATCTGGCACTGGAGCGCCAGATCACCGAAGCCCTGGTGTCGGCCACCGGAATCGGGGTGCACGGTGAGGAGTTCGGCGGTCCGCCGATCGACTCTCCGCTGGTGTGGGTGCTGGATCCGATCGACGGGACGTTCAACTACGCCGCCGGGTCCCCGATGGCCGCGATCCTGTTGGGCCTGCTGCGCGACGGCGAGCCGGTGGCGGGTCTGACCTGGCTGCCGTTCACCGACCAGCGCTACACCGCCGTGGCCGGTGGTCCGCTGCTGCGCAACGGGACGGCGCAGCCGGAGCTCGCCCCGGCCGCGCTGGTCGACTCCCTGGTCGGCGTCGGCACCTTCAACGTGGAGTGGCGCGGGCGTTTCCCGGGCCGCTACCGGCTTGCGGTGCTGGAGGGCCTGACCCGGGTGACCTCCCGACCGCGGATGCACGGCGCCACCGGGATCGATCTGGCCTACGTCGCCGACGGCATCCTCGGCGGGGCGATCAGTTTCGGCGACCACATCTGGGACCACGCCGCCGGTGTCGCCCTGGTGCGTGCCGCCGGCGGGATCGTCACCGACCTGACCGGCGCGCCGTGGACGGCGAAGTCGCGTTCGGCGCTGGCCGCGGTACCGGGCGCGCACACCGAGATCCTCGACATCCTGACCGCGGTCGGCGACCCGGAGGACTACTGAGATGGGCCGGGGCAGCGACGTGGCGGTGCGCGTCATCCCGTGTCTGGACGTCGACGGCGGGCGGGTGGTCAAGGGCGTCAACTTCGCCAACCTGCGCGATGCCGGTGATCCGGTCGAGCTGGCCGCCGCCTACGACGCCGAGGGTGCCGACGAACTGACCTTCCTCGACGTCACGGCGTCGTCGTCGGGCCGGGCCACCATGCTGGAGGTGGTGCAGCGCACCGCCGATCAGGTCTTCATCCCGCTGACGGTCGGTGGTGGGGTGCGCACCGTCGCCGACGTCGACGTGCTGTTGCGGGCCGGCGCCGACAAGGTTTCGGTGAACACCGCTGCGATCGCCCGGCCGGAGCTGCTGGCCGAGCTGGCCCGCCAGTTCGGCTCCCAGTGCATCGTGCTGTCGGTCGATGCCCGCACGGTGCCGCCCGGGTCGGCGCCCACCCCGTCGGGATGGGAGGTCACCACCCACGGCGGGCGGCAGGGCACCGGTATCGACGCGGTCGAATGGGCGGTTCGCGGCGTCGAGCTCGGGGTCGGCGAGATACTGCTGAACTCGATGGACGCCGACGGCACCAAGGCCGGTTTCGACCTGCCGATGTTGCGTGCCGTGCGTGCCGCGGTGCGTGTGCCGGTGATCGCCAGCGGGGGAGCGGGTGCGGCCGAACATTTCGCTCCGGCGGTCGGCGCGGGGGCCGACGCGGTGCTGGCGGCCAGTGTGTTTCATTTCCGGGAGCTGACGATCGGACAGGTCAAGGACGCGATGGCGGCCGAGGGGATCATTGTGAGATGAGCGCGATGACCCGCGCCGTCGACGATGCAGGGGGGTGCCCCCAGCCGCGCAGCGGCGAGGGGGACGGAGCTTGCGGAGCGATGAGGAGGAGCGGCGCCGATGACACTTGACCCGGCGATCGCGGAGCGGCTCAAGCGCAACGCCGACGGTTTGATCGCCGCGGTGGTACAGGAGCGCGGCAGCGGCGACGTGCTGATGGTCGCCTGGATGGACGATGACGCGCTGGCGCGCACCCTGGCGACCCGTGAGGCGACATATTTTTCGCGGTCCCGCGGGCAGCAGTGGATCAAAGGCGCGACATCGGGGCACACCCAGTACGTGCACTCGGTGCGGTTGGACTGCGACGGCGACACGGTGCTGTTGGAGGTCGATCAAACCGGCGGCGCCTGCCACACCGGAGACCACAGCTGCTTCGATGCCGACGTGTTGCTGGCTGCTGCGGATTGATTCGCGGTGTTGATGCGGCGGTCCCAGCTTCACCTCTCCTTCGTCGAGCTTCGCTGAACCGCCGGTGGCCGCCGAGCGGTATGCTGGCCGACTGTGAACTCCGACGAACCAGATGATTCATACCCGTTGGACCACAGTCCGTCGGGTCTCGAGTTGGAGCGGGTTTCCCAGCAGATCGACGCCCACTACGCCCGGGGTACGGTCACTGACGTCGAGGCGCACCTGCCGCGCGCCGGGTCACGGATCGTCGCACTGACCAAGCAGCTGAGCGAGTCGCAGGCGAACCTGGAGTCGACGTCGGTGCGATTCAACGAGTTGGCCTCGGCCATCCCCGGCGACATCGTGGACCTCAGTGATCGGCTCTCCGGAATTCTCAACGGCGCCATGGCAGAAGCCGACGACATCCGCGCGGAGGCGCAGCGCATCGCCGACGAAACGCGCAGTGCCGCCGAGAAAGAGGCCGCCGCGATTCTCGATGATGCCGAAGCGCAGCGTCGGGAGGCCGCCGAGTTGCGAGCCGAGCTGGAATCCCAGCACAAGCAACTGCGGGTTCATGCCGCCCAATTGCGCCGGCAGGCCGTTATGAGCGCCGCTGAGATCATGAAGGAAGCCGAGAATCACGCCTCGGAGATATTGACCGAAATGAACCAGGCGATCAATACTCACGTGGCGGACGCGCAGCTTCGGCTGACCGAACTCATGGATGCGCGAGCGAAAATCGTCGACCAGATCAGACGCTCTACGACTCAAGTTAAGCGCGAATCCCTTCCGCCGGCAAAGGAGTCCTGGTTTCGCGAAAACCGTCCGCGGTAACAGGTGTCGTTGCACCACGAAGACGCCGGTGACAGGTTCGCGGAGGTCTGGTACTCTGCGTCGCACGGCGACTTGAGTGAGCCGGCCATTTGACTTCGCGCACAAGCCAACTCGGTCGAACGCTGGTTGCCCATCGAACCGAAGGCCGAACCTGTCAGGTGCTAGGAGTAAACCGGTGGCGCTAGAGATTCCCGAATTCGAAACCCAGATGCGCGGTTTCGATCGCAATGAGGTTTCCGACTACATCACGCGCCTCCACCGCGAAATCGAAGTACTGCAAGACAGGGCGCAATCGCTCGAAGCGGCCAAGGCCCAGACGCGATTCGACCGTGAACAACTCACCGCCGAGGTCACGCGACTGCAGAACGACATCGTGCGGATGACCGCCGAGGCCGATGCCGAACGGCAGCGCCTCAACGCCGAACTGGCCCAGTTGCAGTCCCAGTTCGAACAGGTCACCGGCCCGGTCGACTCGGTTGAGGGCATGTCGGATCGCATTGCGCGGATGATGCGCATCGCCTCCGAAGAAGCGCGGCGCACCAAGGAATTGGCCCGCCAGGACGCCGAGGCGCTGACGGCGGAACTCCGCGAGCAACTGGAGGCGGCCAACCACGACCGGGCCGCCGCCAGTGAGGCGCTGGCGGAGTTTCAGGCCTCCACCAACGCGCGGCGGGCGAAGATCCTCGAAGCCGCGACGGCCGAAGCCGAGGAGATCCTGCGGAAGGCGCACGAGGAGCGCAGCCGGATCGCGCAGGAGATCGAGGACGCCGAGCGCAGCCGCCGCGAGCTGTATCAGCGCCTGGCCGAGGAGGACGAGCGCAACCGGCGGGCGGCGCAGGAATCCCTCGACGAGCAGATCAAGCTGGCCTGGGAGGAAGACGAGCGCAACCGCCGCGAGGCGCAGCGCCGGCTGGACCAGAAGATGCAGGAGGCCTGGGAGCAGGCCGAGGAGAACATCGCCAAACTCGACAAGGAGGCCCGCCTGGAGGCCTCCAAGCTGATCTCGACCACCAAGCGCGAGGCCAAACTGCTCACCGAGCGCACGCAGGCCGAAGTGGATCTGTTGACCCGGGAGCGGTCGGGCATCGTCACCCACCTCAACGAGATCCGGAACTGGATCGACACCGCCGTCGGCGAAAACGGCAAAGCCTCCGACGACGCCCCGGCGGAGGCGCAGCAAGCGTCCGAAGCCACCTCGGACACCGACTGAGCGGTGTTTATCCGGCCGCTAGGCCGACGAACGCGCCCGCAGCAACTCCAGCGCCTTGTCGGCGTGGGAATCCATGGCGAACTCGCTGGCGATCACACCGAGCACGGTGCGGTCGGTGTCGATGACGAACGTCGTCCGTTTGACCGGCAGCACCTTGCCGAGCAGGCCGCGTTTGACGCCGAACCCGGCGGCCACCGTGCCGTCGGTGTCGGATAACAGCGGGTAGTCGAAGCCCTGCTGGTCGGCGAACTTGGCCTGCTTGGCCACCCCATCGGCGCTGATGCCGACCCGCTGCGCCCCGACGGCGGCGAATTCGCCGGCCAGATCCCGGAAGTGGCAGGCCTCCTTGGTGCACCCGGGCGTCATCGCCGCCGGGTAGAAGAACAGCACCACCGGCCCGTCGGCCAGCAAGCCGCTGAGCTTGCGTGGCGTTCCGGTCTGGTCGGGCAGTTCGAAATCGGCCACGGTGTCGCCAGCTTTCATGGCTGCCAGGCTACTCCCGGCCCCATCGTCGGGGTCTGGGAAGATGGGCGGGTGCAAACCACGAGCACTTCTGGGGCCGGCGTCACATCCCGGGACGACTTCCGGGCGCTGGCGGCCGAGCATCGGGTGGTCCCGGTGACCCGCAAGGTGCTCGCCGACGCCGAGACACCGCTGTCGGCCTACCGCAAGCTGGCCGCCAACCGTCCCGGCACCTTCCTGCTGGAATCGGCGGAGAACGGGCGGTCGTGGTCGCGGTGGTCGTTCATCGGCGCCGGCACGTCGTCGGCGCTGACGGTGCGCGACGGCGAGGCGGTGTGGCTGGGTGCGGCACCGCAGGGCGCGCCCACCGGCGGGGATCCGCTGCAGGCGCTGCGCGAGACGCTGGCGCTCCTGGAAACCGGCGGCATTCCCGGGCTGCCGCCGCTGTCGAGCGGGCTGGTGGGCTTCTTCGCCTACGACATGGTGCGGCGCCTCGAGCGACTGCCCGAGCTGGCCGTCGACGACCTGCGGTTGCCCGACATGCTGCTGCTGCTGGCCACCGACATGGCCGCGGTCGACCACCACGAGGGCACCATCACCCTGATCGCCAACGCGGTGAACTGGAACGGCACCGACGAGCGTGTCGACGAGGCCTACGACGACGCGATCGCGCGCCTCGATGTGATGACCGCGGCGCTGAGTCAGCCGCTGGAATCCTCGGTGGCCACCTTCGACCGGCCCGAGCCGGTGTTCCGGCGACAGCGCACCCCCGAGGAGTACGGGGCCATCGTCGAGCGGCTGGTCGGCGAGATCGAGGCCGGCGAAGCGTTTCAGGTGGTGCCGTCGCAGCGTTTCGAGATGGACACCGACGTCGACCCCATCGACGTATACCGGATGCTGCGGGTATCCAATCCGAGCCCGTACATGTACCTGCTGCAGGTGCCCGATGATGCTGGGGGACTGGCGTTTTCGATCGTGGGTTCCAGCCCCGAGGCATTGGTGACGGTCCAGGACGGCCGCGCCACCACCCACCCGATCGCCGGCACCCGGTGGCGTGGTGCCACCGAGGAGGAAGACCAGCTGCTCGAGAAGGATCTGCTCAACGACGACAAGGAACTCGCCGAGCACCTGATGCTGGTCGATCTGGGCCGCAACGACCTGGGCCGGGTCTGCGTTCCGGGCACGGTGCGAGTCTCCGACTACAGCCACATCGAGCGCTACAGCCACGTCATGCACCTGGTGTCCACGGTCACCGGAGAGCTGGCCGAGGACCGCACCGCCCTGGACGCGGTGACGGCGTGCTTCCCGGCCGGCACCTTGTCGGGTGCGCCCAAGGTGCGCGCGATGGAACTGATCGAAGAGGTCGAAAAGACCCGGCGCGGTCTGTACGGCGGTGTGGTGGGCTACCTGGACTTCGCCGGCAACGCCGACTTCGCGATCGCGATCCGTACCGCGCTGCTGGCCGACGGCACCGCCTACGTGCAGGCCGGCGGCGGGGTGGTGGCCGACTCCAACGGCCCCTATGAGTACACCGAGGCCTCCAACAAGGCCCGGGCGGTGCTGGCCGCGATCGCCGCCG
>CAYNJD010000103.1:0-10337 GCA_964397355.1 uncultured Mycobacterium sp.
CGGCCAAGCTGGCCAAGTTCCGCGACGCCGAGAAACTGACGTTCCCGCTGCTGTCGGACCCCGAGCGCACTGTGTTGGCGGCCTGGGGTGCCTACGGTGAGAAGAAGATGTACGGCAAGACCGTGCAGGGCGTGATCCGCTCGACGTTCGTCGTCGACGAGCAGGGCAAGATCGCGGTCGCGCAGTACAACGTGCGGGCCACCGGGCATGTGGCCAAACTTCGGCGGGATCTGTCGGTTTAGCGCTTCGCGATGAGTTTTCCTCTCGGGCTCGGTCGATATAGCCGAGAGCCGACCGGCTCGCCGACCGCCCCGAGAGGAGCAGACCATGCCTACCACGCGCATCGGCTTGTGGTTCGACACCCAAGCCCTGGAAGCCGCCGAATACTATGTGGCGATCTTCCCCAACTCCGAGATCACCCACGTCTCCTACTGGGGGCCGGAGAATCCCGCCCGCGAGGGCACCCCGCTGGTGGTGTTGTTCACCCTCGACGGCCGTGAGTTCTCGGCCGTCAACGGCGGTCCCGAGTTCCCGTTCACCGAAGCGATCTCGATCGAGATCGAGTGCGCCGACCAAACCGAGGTCGACTACTACTGGAACGCCCTGACCCGCGGCGGCAGCGAGGTCCAGTGCGGGTGGCTCAAAGACCGCTACGGGTTGTCGTGGCAGGTCACACCGCGGCGGCTGGGTGAGTTGATGACCGATCCGGACCCGGCGCGGGCGCAACGCGTCAAGGAAGCCATGCTTGCGATGGTCAAACTCGATGTCGCCGCACTGGAGGCGGCGGCCGACGCGGGCTGAAGCGGGTCTGGCCTCGATGCTGGCCGTGCGGCACGCCGGCCGGTAGCTTCGGCGTATGTCCGCGCCCCAGGTGGCCGCCGACCCCGACGCCGCAGCAGTTCTGGATCCGTTTCGTCGCGAGGTCCGGGCACATTGCTATCGGATGACCGGCTGTCTGCACGAAGCCGAAGATCTGGTGCAGGAGACCTACCTGCGGGCCTGGCGCTCGTTCAAGGATTTCGAACACCGCTCCTCGGCACGCACCTGGCTGTATCGCATCGCCACCAACGTGTGCCCCACCTATCTGGACCAACGTCGACGTCGTCCGCTGCCGACCGGCTTGGGCGCTCCCGCCGCGGACGCCGGGAACCGGCCCGAGGAGGACTCGTCGACCCGGTGGCTGGAGCCCATCCCCGACTCATGGTTGTGGTCGAGCGAACCGACCGGACCGGAGGAGCACGCCGTCAGCCGAGAGTCGGTGCGGATCGCCTTCATCGCCGCGCTGCAGCATCTGACCGCGCAGCAGCGCGCCGTGCTGCTCATGCGCGACGTGCTGGCCTTGCGCGCCGGCGAAGTGGCCGAGGCGCTCGGGCTGTCGGTTGCCGCGGTGAACTCGACGTTGCAGCGGGCTCACGCGCGGATGGGCGAGGCCGCCGGCCGGGCGACCCCCAGGGAGCCCGACACGCAACGGCACCGCCGGTTGCTCGCCGCGTATCTGCGGGCTTTCGAGGCCTACGACGTGGCGGCCATCGTCGAATTGCTGGCCGCCGATGTGGTCTGGGAGATGCCGCCCTTCCCCGGCTGGTACCTCGGCGCCGAACAGGTCCGCGCGTTGATCGGCACGTGGTGCCCGGCCCAACGGCCCGGTGACATGCGGTTGACACCGACGTCGGCCAACGGGCTCCCCGCCTTCGCGGTCTACCTGCGCGACAGCACCGGTGTGTACCGGGCCTTCCAGCTACAGCAGATCCACGTCGGTCCCGCTGGCATCGAGCGGGTCACCGCCTGGTTCGCGCCGGAATTGTTCGCGGCGTTCGGTTTGCCGTCAACGTTGTGATGCGGCACCCAGTTTCGCCAGCAGCAGCGCCTCGGTGGTGGCGGCGCGTTCCAGCACGCCCAGGTGCAGGCTCTCGTTGACGCTGTGCGCCTGGGTGCCCGGGTCCTCCACCCCGGTGACCAGGATGGTGGCCTGCGGATACGCGCCGGCGAACTCCGCGATGAACGGGATCGACCCGCCCATGCCCATGTCGATCGGCTCGGCGCCCCAGGCTTGGCGGAACGCGGCGCGGGCCGCCTCGTAGACCGGTCCGGTGGAGTCGATGGCATACGGCTGGCCGATGTCGCCGGGGATGACGGTCACCTTTGCTCCCCACGGGACGTGCTGTTCCAGATGGGTTTTCAGCGCATCCAGGTGCCTCGCGGCGTCACCGCCGGGCGCCACCCGCATGCTGATCTTGGCGCGGGCCCGAGGGATCAGCGTGTTCGATGCCGCCGCGACGCTCGTGGTGTCGATGCCGATGACGGTGATCGCCGGTTTGGCCCACAACCGCTGCGGCACCGACCCGGAGCCGATCTCGGCCACCCCGTCCAGCATGCCGGTGTCGACACGAACCCGCTCCGGCGGGTAATCGACTGGTGCGGAGGTACTTTCGTGTAATCCGGCAACCGCGACATTGCCGTCGTCGTCGTGCAGGCCGGCCAGCAGCCGCACCAGCACGCTCAGCGCATCGGGTACCACGCCGCCCCACAGCCCGGAGTGCAGACCGTGGTCGAGGGTGGCGACTTCGACCACGCAGTCGGCCAGCCCGCGCAGCGACACCGTCAGCGCCGGTATGTCGGTGCTCCAGTTGTCGGAGTCGGCGATGACGATCACGTCGGCGCTCAGCGCCTCTCGGTGGGCGGCCAGCAGCGCCGCCAGCGATGGCGAGCCGGACTCCTCCTCGCCTTCGACGAACACCGTCACCCCGACCGGCGGCCGCCCGCCGTGCGCCCGGAATGCCGCCAGATGTGTTGCGATACCGGCCTTGTCGTCGGCGCTGCCACGGCCGTAGAGCCGACCGTCGCGCTCGGTGGGCTCGAACGGCGGCGAGTTCCACTGGCTCGCGTCGCCTTCGGGCTGTACGTCGTGGTGGGCGTACAGCAGCACGGTGGGTGCGCCTTCGGGCGCCGGATAACGGGCGATCACCGCCGGTGCGCCGCCCTCGGCGACGATCCGCACGTCGGGAAACCCGGCCTGGCTCAGCAGGTCTGCGGTCAGCTGCGCGCTGCGGTGCACCTCGGGGCGTCGCGCCGGGTCGGCCCATACCGATTCGATGCGGACGAGGTCCTCCAGATCGCGCCGCACCGACGGCAGGATCTCGCGCACGCGTTGGGTCAGTTCACTACTGCGAACACACATGAAAGCACCCTACGACGCAGCGTTTTGGGGGCTTTGATGTCTGCCCGGCGTCAATTGATCTCCAGGATGGCGACGGCGGCGGCGGTGTCTTCCTCGTGAGTGAGCGACACGTGGATCGTCACCTCGGCCAAATGGCGGGCGATCTCACCGGAGAGCCGCACCTTCGGACGTCCCCACATGTCGGTCACCACCTCGATGTCACGGTGAATCCCCTCCGGCAGCACCGGCTTCTGAGCGAAGCGCGACCCCGACCACGCCTTGATCACCGCCTCCTTGGCCGCCCACCGGGCCGCCAGGTGACGCGCCGCCGACGAACTCTTGTCGGAGGCGTCGCGGCGCTCACCGGGAGTGAACGTCGCGGCGAACACCGTCCCCGGCTGGTCGACCTGCTCGGCGAAGTCGGGGATCGAGACAAGGTCGATCCCGACACCAACGATTGCCACGGCTGGTAACGCTATCCGATGTAGACGTCGCCGTCGCCGAGCCGTGCCGCCGGGTTGAGCAGCATCGCCGATTCCTGCCGCTTCTCCGAGGTCTCGTGGTCGAAGCGCCGGTCCGCGGGCCGCTCATACATCGGCTTGCCGCCGGCGATCGCCGAGGCCAGCCGGCGCTGACCGGCCAGCACCCGGGCGGAGGCCTGCTGCAGGTACGCCTCGCGCTGGCCGGGGTCCAGCGCGGCCAGGAAGGCCTGCGGGTGTACCAGCGCGACCAGGCCGGAGACGTGGCCGAACCCGAGGCTGGTGACCAGCCCGGCCTTGAGCGGGAACTTCTCGCCCAGGTGCAGCGGCTCACGAACCCACACGAAGTGCCCCGCAGTGGCCAGCTCGTCGTCGACACAGTCCAGGCTGCGGTTGGGCGGGATGACCCCGTCGCGCAGCACCTGGCACAGCCCCATCAGCTGGAAGACCGCCGCGCCGCCCTTGGCGTGCCCGGTCAGCGTCTTCTGGCTGATCACGAACAGCGGCGCACCGTCGGAACGGCCCAGCGAGTCGGCCAGCCGCTCATGCAGTTCGGTCTCGTTGGGGTCGTTGGCCAGCGTCGAGGTGTCGTGCTTGGAGACCACCGCGATGTCGTCGGCGCCCACGCCGAGCTTGGCCAGCGAGCGGGCCAGCATCGAGTCCTTGCCACCCCGGCCGGCACCGAGTGCCCCCAGGCCCGGGGCCGGGATGGAGGTGTGCACGCCGTCGGCGAAGCTCTGCGCGTAGGCCACCACCGCCTGCACCGGCAGACCCATCTTGGCGGCCAGGTCGCCGCGGGCCAGCAGGATGGTGCCGCCGCCCTGGGCCTCGACGAAGCCCAGCCGGCGACGATCGTTGGCGCGGGAGAACTTCGAGTCGCTGATGCCCTTGGCGCGCATCATCTCGGTGTCGGCGGTGGCCGCCATGTCACCGAAGCCGATGATGGCCTCCAGGGTCAGGTCGTCGTAGCCGCCGGTGACCACCAGCTCGGCCTTGCCCAGCCGGATCTTGTCGACACCTTCCTCGACCGAGACCGCCGCGGTGGCACAGGCGGCCACCGGGTGAATCATCGCGCCGTAGGACCCCACGTAGCTCTGCACCACGTGCGCGGCAACGACGTTCGGCAGCACCTCCTGCAGGATGTCGTTGGGCTTGGACCGGCCCAGCAGGTTGCCGTGGTACATGGTCTGCATCGAGGTCATGCCGCCCATACCGGTGCCCTGGGTGCTGGCCACCTGGCTGGGGTGCACCCAGCGCATCAGCTCGGTCGGGGTGAAGCCCGCCGACAGGAACGCGTCCACGGTCGCCACGATGTTCCACAGCGCCACCCGGTCGATCGAGGTGGCCATGTCCTGGCTGATCCCCCACACCGTCGGGTCGAACCCAGTGGGGATCTGCGCTCCCACGGTCCGCGACAGCTTGCTCTTGCGCGGCACCCGGATCTCGGTGCCCGCCTTGCGGATCACCTGCCAGTCCGAGGAGTCCGGCACCGGGCGCACCACGGTGTGCTCGGGGTCGAACTCGACGAACGCCCGCGCGTCGGCCTCGCTGGAGACCACGAACGAGAAATCCTTGTCCAAGAACACACTGACCAGCAGCGGCGAGGCGTGATCGGGGTCGATCGCGCCGTCATCGACAAATTGGCGAACTCCGATCTTCTCCACGACCGCGTCGTGGTAGCGCTCGACGAGCTCGGCCTCGTCGACCAGCTCACCGGTCTCGGTGTCATACCAGCCCGGGGTCGGGTCGTCTTCCCACTTGACCAGCCCGGTGGTCCAGGCCAGCTCCAGCACGCCGGCGGCCGACAGCTCGCCGGAGACCTCCATCTCGAACCGGGTGCGCGACGAACCCAGCGGGCCGAGTTCGGCGCCGCCGACGATGACCACCAGATCGGCCGGGTCGACGTCGAGGTCTTCCCAGGCCGGCGGCGGCGCCGGCGTGTAGCCGCGCGGCGGGCTCGGCAGCGCCGCAATGGTGCCTTCGGCGGACTCGTCGTCGGTCACCGCTTCGGCCGTCATCTCCTCGCGGGCCTTGGCAGCCAGCTCGGCCATATCCAGGTTCGCCTCGGCGAGCCCGCCGGTCAGGTCGGCCTCGATCGGTGCGTTGGCCGCGGCCACCTTGGACTCGACGTCGCACAGGCCCAGCAGCATGGCGGCCATCTGGTCGGTCGAGTAGGTGGTGACTCCGGCTTCCTCGACCGCGTCGACGATGACGTCGTTGTGGCCCATCAGCCCGGTGCCGCGAGTCCAGCCGATCAGGGCGTGCGCGAGGCTGACGCGAGACGCCCAGGACGACTCGGCTTTCCAGCGCGCCACCACCGCGTCCAGTGCGGACTTGGCCTCGCCGTAGGCGCCGTCACCGCCGAACATGCCGCGGTTGGGCGAGCCGGGCAGCACCACGTGCAGCCGGGAGGCGATGTCGCGTTCGGCGCCGATCTTCGACAGGCCGCCGATCAGTCGCTGCACCGCCCACAGCAGAACCTTCATCTCCATCTCGGCACGCGAACCCGCCTCCGACAGATCGCCGGTGACCCGCGGCGCCGCGAACGGGAACAGCAACGTCGGGGTCTGGGCGTCCTTGAGGTGGATCGATTGCGGCCCAAGGCTTTCCGTCTGCTCGGTGCCCACCCACTCGACCAGTGCGTCGATGTCGGCGTAGGAGGCCATATTGGCCGGCACCACCCACAGCGCCGCACCGAAGCGGGCGTGGTCGCGGTAGAGGTTGCGGTAGAAGCCCAGCCGGTCGTCGTCGAGCCGCGACGTGGTCGCGATGACGGTGGCACCGCCGTCGAGCAGCTGCCCGACCACCGACGCGGCGATCGAGCCCTTCGACGCACCGGTCACCACCGCGACCTCGTCGCAGTAACGGCCCCGGCCCGGGTTCTCCGCGCCGGCGGCGATCCGGGCGAACAGTGACGCGTGGATCTGGCGACCCTCCGCCAGCGCCCGGCCCTGCCACCAGGTGGCCTGGGTGGCCACCACGTGACCGGCGCCCTCGAATCGCTCGGCGAGCCGGGGCCAGTCGGCGTCGACCTCACCCTCGTCGGTCAGCCACAGCTTGACGAGGTCCTCGCGGGCACTGGCCCAGCGGTCGTCGAACAGCACCGCCTTGCGGCCGTCGAACGCCGGCGCCACCAGTCGCGGCCAGTCCGAACCGAGTTCGGCGCTCACCAGGTCGATCAAATCGGCGTCGCTGGCGCTTTCCGGTGCGCTCGCCACGTCGTCCAGGCCCAGTTGGCCCAGCACCAGCCGGGCCGCCGAGGCCAGCACGCCGTCGCGGCCGGTGATCTGCTCGGTGAACTCGCCCAGCGCCGCGGCATCCACGGTCGCACCGCCGCCACCGCCGGCCGACGGCAGGCTCACCGCCACACCGCGTCGGGCGGCAACCGCGGCGACCGCGGCATCGATGGCCTTGTCGACGGCGGCGGAGTCGGCCAGCGCGCCCTCGTGCAGCCCACCCAGCGCGCCGCCCCGGACACTGCTGCCCTCGCGGGTGCCCAGCGCGACCTCGACGGTGACGTGCTTGGCCCAGCCGTCGCCGAGCTCCCAGGTCTTCTTGACCCGTTCGGCGATGGCGCCGGGCCGCTTGCCCGACGGCCCCAACACGGTGCGCAGTTGGTCGTTGATCGCATCGGTCAGCACCGGGCCGTACGGCTTGTAGGTGCGCGCCAGCTTCGTCACCTGTGACTTCAGCCCGGCCAGGTCGGCCTCGGCGGCGCCGTCGATGGCGCCCAGGTTCAGCTCCGAGCCCAGGTCCACCAGCAGCTGGTTGCGTCGCGACGACGCGCCGTCGGTGATGGACTCGATGGAGTCCAGCGCCTCGATCTGGTCGATGCGCATCTTGGCGCTCAACGCGATCAGCGCCAGCGTGGCGTCGGAGGCGTCGAATCCGATGTCGTCGGGACGGGGGCCTCCTGAAGGAGCCGCCGGTGCAGCGGGTGCCGGAGCGGCCTCAGCAGGAGCGGCGTCCGCCGAAGCCTCAGCGGGTGCCTCTTCTTCCTCGGGCTCCGGCTCGGGGTCGGTGTCGGTGGCGAACAGCACCGCGGCGTCCCGTTCGGCGTTGAGCACTTCCACTGTGCTGTGGGCGTATTCGGGCAGCTTGAGGGTGTTGGTGGCCAGCCCTGCGACGGTCGGGGCGGATTTCACCCCGATCTCGACGAACCGCTCGACCCCCAGGCCGCCGGCGGCCTCCTCGATGAACAGCAGGTCCTGGGTCTCGATCCAGCGCACCGGGCTGGCGAACTGCCAGGCCAACAGCTCGATGACGATCTTGCGGCACAGCTCGCGCGGCTTCTCGTTACGCCAGGTGTCGTAGTCGGCCAGGATCTCGTCCAGCGGCTCGGCCGGAACCAGGTCGCGGATCTCGGCGATGAACTCACGGTCCAGGCTGAACGGCTTGGGCACCAGGTTGGGGATGTAGCGACCGATGATCAGGTCAGGATCCTTGTCCCGCGGCATCACCCGCTCCAGCGAACGACGGAAGTCATCGACGCCGATGCGCAGCACCTTGGAGTGGAACGGCACGTCGATCCCGGGCACCAGGATGAATGACCGCTTGCCGCCGGAGATCTCGCGACGCCGCTCCACCTCTTCCTCGAGGGCCTCCAGACCGGCCACCGTGCCGGCGATCGCGTACTGCGAGCCGCGCAGGTTGAAGTTCACGATCTGCAGGAATTCCCCGGTGCGCTCGGAGATTTCGGCGACGAACGCGGTGACGTCGGCGTCGTCGAGGTCGATCTGCGAGGGCCGGATGGCGGCCAGCCGGTAGTTGGAACGGCCCATGGCGTCGCGCGGCACGATGTCGTGCATCTTCGAGCCACGGTGGAACACCACCTCCAGCAGCGCTTCGAGTTCGTAAACGCCGCTGACGCAAGCCAATGCGGTGTACTCACCCACGGAGTGACCGCAGGCGATCGCGCCCTCGACGAAGGCGCCCTGCTCACGCATCTCGGCGACCTGCGCGGCCGCCACGGTGGCCATCGCCACCTGGGTGAACTGCGTCAGGTACAGCACTCCCTCGGGGTGCTGGTAGTGCACGCCGGAGGCGATCAAGCTGGTCGGGTTGTCGCGTACCACGTGCAGCACCGAGAAGCCCAGCGTTTCGCGGGTGAACTTGTCCGCGGAGTCCCACACTTTGCGGGCGGCCTTGGACCGGGCCCGGACCTCCATGCCCATGCCCTTGTGCTGGATGCCCTGCCCCGGGAACGCGTAGACGGTCCTGGGGGCGGTCAGCCGGGCGGTAGCCGACATGACGAGATCCGAACCGATGCGCGCCGATACCTCCAAAACCTCGGCGCCCAAGTCGATTCCGACCCGGTCGACCCGGAAGTCGACATCGTCGCCGGGCCTGACCATGCCCAGGAAGCGCGCGGTCCAGCCGACCAGCCGCGCCGGCGGACGGGCCTGGCCGTCGGTGGCGGTCACCACGTGCTGGGCCGCGGCTGAGAGCCACATGCCATGCACGATCGGGCCCCCCTCGCCATTGGACCCCGCCAGTCCGGCCAGCAGTGCCGCGGCCCGGTCGGTGTGGATCGGGTTGTGGTCGCCGGAGACCACCGCGAACGGCCGCATGTCGACCGGGGCGGTCACGGTGACGTCGCGCCGGCGACGACGCGGGGTATCGGTGGCGTTGTCGGAGACCGCGCCGCCCGCGCGAACCGGGTCGGTCAGCTCCGCGGCGCCGGTGCGGCCGCGGATCGCGAACCGCTCCTGCAGCGTGGCCAGCACCGTTCCATCGGCGGCGGCGACCGTGACCGAGACCGGGACGACTCGTCCGACCTCGGTGTCGGTGGCTGCCGAAGCCGTCGCGGTGACGGTCAGTTCGGCGGACTGGTCCGGCAGCGCGGCGTGCAGCTGTGCTGCGTGGTCCAGGTGGACCAGCGACAGCAGGCCCTCGACGATCGGGAATCCGGTGTCGGTGGTGGCCGAGCCGATGGCGGCGAACACCGCCGGCCAGCAACGGCCGACCAGGGCGTCGGGCACGGTGGACAGTCCGGGCGCCAGCGGCGCGCCGAACGTGGCGGTCACGCCGGTGTGGTCGGCGACCTGCTCGGGGTTCCACTCCACCGTCACGGTGGCTGCGCCGTCGGCGACCGGGGGCAGTGCATCGGGACCGTCGACACCGGCGGCGATGGCCAGCACCGCGCGCATCGCGGCGGCGGCGTCCTCGGTGGCGACCAGCGGGGTGGCGCCGTCGACGACGGCGGCCGGCACGGTGAAGCGAATGTCGATCCACACGCCCGACAGCGGCACGCTGAGCACGACGTTGGACGCGCCCTCGTTCTGGACGACCTCCAGGCGCGCCCCGGTCGACGGGTGGGTGGCGGTGCGGTTCTCGTGTACCTGCCACTCCTCGGCGGCGGCGATCCGGTGCACCGGATTGGTGGCGGTACGGCCGGCCCACAGCACGTCGGGGGCGTCGAGCAGCACGGCCAGCGGGCCGGTCACGTCGGTGCGGCCCCGCCGCCGCGCCGTGACGGGCGTGGGCTGCGCACCGGAGGCGAGCACCCGGTCGACCGCAGCCTGCTCGAAGCGGTCCAGCAGCTCGCCGACCGGCTCATCGACCCGGGTGATCCCGGCGACCGCGGTGATACCGGGGATGATGCACACCTGCTCGGCGGGGTAGCGGGCGTCGTGCGCCTGCCACAGCGAGTCGCTGCGCCACCAGCGGCGCACGTCCTTGTCGATCACCGGCACGAAGTT
>CAYNJD010000104.1:0-10113 GCA_964397355.1 uncultured Mycobacterium sp.
GAATCAACCGACCGGGCTGAGCTCCCAGCGGCCCTGCCCGCGCAACTCCAGCACCTGCTGGTGGTGCTGACGAACCGTGTGGCGGTGGCTCACGCTGACCAGGATGGTGTCGGGCAACTCGGTGCGCAGCAGCCGATACAGCGTCAGTTCCAGTCCTTCGTCGAGCGCCGACGTCGACTCGTCGAGGAACGCGGCCTTCGGCCGGGTCAGCAGCAGCCGGGCGAACGCCACCCGCTGCTGCTCGCCGGGCGAGAGCACCTTGGCCCAGTCCTCGACGTCGTCGAGCCGATCGACCAGATTCGGCAACGCCACCTTGACCAGTGCCTCGGAGATCTCGGCGTCGGAGACCTCACCGGCCGACAGCGGGTAGGCCACCACCGCCCGCAGATCACCCAGCGGGATGTAGGGCAGCTGCGAGATGAACATGGTCGCGTTGACGGCCTCCGGGCGCCGCAGCGTGCCCGACGCGTACGGCCACAGCTGGGCCAGGCTGCGCAGCAGCGTGGTCTTGCCGCTGCCCGACGGCCCGGCGATCATCAGGGCGTCGCCGATGGCCAGCTGCACATCGAGCGCCTCGATCAGCGGGTCGCCGGCCGGATTGCGCACCTCGACGCCCTCGATGGCCACGGTGCCGTCCGGGCTGGGCTTGACCAGCAGCTCGGGCAGCTCGCGGGCCTGCCGGTCGACCTCCACCAGCCCGTGCAGACGGATGATCGAGGCCCGATAACCGGCGAAGTTGTCGTAGGCGTTGCGGAAGAACGACAGCGAGTCGGAGATGTTGCCGAACGCGGACGCGGTCTGGGCCACCCCGCCGAACATGATCTGCCCGGAGAACAGCCGCGGCGCCTGGATCACCCAGGGCAGCGGCACGATCGCCTGGCTCACCGACAGGTTCCAGCCGGCGAACCCGATGGTCCGGTTCACGAACTTCAGGTAGTTGTCGATGATCGCCGAGAACCGCGCCCGCAGCTGGACCCGCTCGGCGAGCTCGCCCCGGTAGAACGCGACGGATTCCGCGGCGTCGCGCACCCGCACCAGCGCGTAGCGGAACGCCGCGTTGGTGAGCTCGTTGCGGAAGCTCAACCGGATCAGCGGCCGGCCGATCCAGAACGCGATGATGGTCGCGACCGTGACGTAGACCAGCACGATCAGGAACATCGCGCGGGGGATGTCGACGCCCAGCACGGTGAGCGTGCCGGACAGGTTCCACAGGATGGCCGTGAACGACACCACCGTCACCATCGACTGGACGGCGCCGAACAGCAGCGTGCCGCCGGTGCCGTTGGCCGGCGCGTTCGGGTTGGCGCCGTTGCCCGCGGTGAAGATGTCGATGTCCTGCTGGATGCGCTGGTCGGGGTTGTCGATGGCGCCTTCGATGGCCTCGCCGATCGACGGGTCGGTGGGGGACTCGATGAAGTGGGCGCGGTAGTAGGCCCGCCCGTCCAGCCAGTCGCCGGTGAGCCGCTCGGTGAGCCAGATGCGCCAGTTCACCATGAAGTGCTGGGTCAGGTAGATGTCGAGCATCACCCGTGCCACATGCAGCACCGCCATCAGGCTGAAGATGCCGATTGACATCCAAAACCCGTGCACCCCCGACTGTTTGACGGCATCGTCGCCGCCGGCGGCGCCCTGGAAAGCGGTCTGCAGCGAGGAGTACATGTCGTTGCCCTGGAAGCTGAACAACACGTTGAGCCGCACCGCGGTGATCACCGACAGCAGCAGCACGCCCAGCATCAGCCAGACCCGGGCGCTGTCGCGTCCGGTGAAGTAGGCGCCGGTGATCGCCCAGAACTGGCGTCCCCACCGGGTGCTGACCCGCAGCAGCGCCGCCACGGCCAGCACGGCCACGGCGCTGATCGTCCAGGCCATCGCGATCCACAGCAGCGAATCGGTCAGCGCGTGCGACCAGTCGATGGACGGGTTGAACAGCTTCGAGTCCACGGCCACGGCTCCTTAGGTGTCGCTACCGCCGGAACCGCGTCGCGGCCGGTATCGGCAATCCGGAAAATCCCGTGCGAACCTACCGCAGCGGTGCGCCGCCGCGCCCGATGAGCACCGCCGCGGCAACCGGTTCGGCCCGGTGGTGCCCCCGGCTTGCCAACGGTGGCCACCGCGTACCGTTGTGCTGTGGCTAACACCTCGAAAACTGTCTCCGGGACCACGCGCGCCAAGTCGGGGCGGCTGAGCGGAAAATTCTGGAAACTGCTGGGCGCCAGCACCGAGAAGAACCAGAGCCGCTCGATGGCCGAGGTGACCGCCGCCGCCGAATTCGCCAAGAAGGCCGCCGGGCTCGACGACGAGCAGCTGCGCCAGGCCGCGCAGCTGCTCAAACTCAAGGACCTGGCGGACGCGTCGGACATCCCGCAGTTCCTGGCGATCGCCCGCGAGGCCGCCGAGCGCAGCATCGGGATGCGCCCGTTCGACGTTCAGCTGCAAGGCGCGCTGCGGATGCTCGCCGGCGATGTGGTCGAGATGGCCACCGGCGAGGGCAAGACGCTGTCCGGCGCGATCGCGGCAGCCGGTTACGCCATCGGTGGGCGCAGCGTGCACGTCGTGACGATCAACGACTACCTGGCCCGCCGCGACGCCGAGTGGATGGGCCCGCTGCTGACCGCGATGGGTGTGACCGTCGGCTGGATCACCGCCGACTCCACCGCCGCTGACCGCCGCGCCGCCTACCAATGCGACGTGACCTATGCCTCGGTCAACGAGATCGGCTTCGACGTGCTGCGCGACCAGCTGGTCACCGACGTCGAGGATCTGGTCTCGCCCAACCCCGACGTGGCGCTGATCGACGAGGCCGACTCGGTGCTGGTCGACGAGGCGCTGGTGCCGCTGGTGCTGGCCGGCACCACGCATCGCGAGACACCGCGGCTGGAGATCGTCGAACTGGTCGGCCGGCTCACTCCAGGGGTGGACTACGACTCCGACGAGGACCGGCGCAACATCCACCTCACCGAGAAGGGCGCGCGCCGCGTCGAGAAGGCGCTCGGCGGCATCGACCTGTACTCCGAGGAACACGTGGTGTCCACGCTGACCGAGGTCAACGTCGCGCTGCACGCCCACGTGCTGCTGCAGCGCGACGTGCACTACATCGTCCGCGACGGCAAGGTGCAGCTGATCAACGCCTCCCGGGGCCGGATCGCCGCACTGCAGCGCTGGCCGGACGGCCTGCAGGCCGCGGTGGAGGCCAAGGAGGGCATCGAGACCACCGAGACCGGGGAGGTGCTCGACACCATCACGGTGCAGGCGCTGGTCAACCGGTATCCCACGGTGTGCGGCATGACCGGGACCGCGCTGGCGGCCGGCGAGCAGTTGCGGCAGTTCTACCAGCTCGGTGTCTCGCCGATCCCGCCGAACATGCCCAACATCAGAGCGGATGAGGCGGACCGGGTCTACATCACCGCCGCGGCCAAGAACGACGCGATCGTCGACCACATCGTCGAGGTGCACGCCACCGGGCAGCCCGTGCTGGTCGGCACCCATGACGTCGCCGAGTCCGAGGAACTCTACGAGCGGCTGCGCAAACGCGGCGTGCCGGCGGTGGTGCTCAACGCCAAGAACGACGCCGAGGAGGCCACGGTGATCGCCGAGGCCGGCAAGCTCGGCGTGGTCACGGTGTCCACCCAGATGGCCGGGCGCGGCACCGACATCCGGCTCGGCGGATCGGACGAGGCAGACCACGACGCGATCGTCGAACTGGGCGGGCTGCACGTGATCGGCACCGGGCGCCAGCACACCCAGCGCCTCGACAACCAGCTGCGCGGGCGGGCCGGCCGGCAGGGCGACCCGGGTTCGTCGGTGTTCTTCTCCAGCTGGGAGGACGAGGTCGCCGCGACCAACCTGGAAGCCAACAAGCTGCCGACCGAGACCGACGAGGACGGCCGCATCCGCAGCCCCAAGGCCGCCGGGATGCTCGACCACGCGCAGCGCATCGCCGAGGGCAAGCTGCTCGACATCCACGCCAACACCTGGCGCTACAACCAGCTCATCGCCCAGCAGCGCGCCATCATCGTGGAGCGGCGCAACACGCTGCTGTCCACCCCGACGGCCCGCGAGGAACTCGCCGAGCTGGCCCCGCAGCGCTACGCCGAACTGCGGAAGAAGTTCGGCGAGGACGCCGACGCCAAGCTGGAGAAGATCTGCCGGCTGATCATGCTCTACCACCTCGACCGCGGCTGGGCCGATCACCTGGCGTTCCTGGCCGACATCCGGGAGAGCATCCACCTACGCGCGCTGGGCCGGCAGAACCCGCTCGACGAATTCCACCGGATGGCCCTCGACGCGTTCGCCTCGCTGGCCGCCGATGCCATCGAGGCCGCCCAGCAGACCTTCGAGACCTCGGACTCGATCGAGACCGAGCCCGGCATCGACCTGTCCAAGCTGGCGCGACCCACGTCGACGTGGACCTACATGGTCCGGGACAACCCGCTGTCCGACGACACCATGGACGCGCTGAGCCTGCCCGGGATCTTCCGCTAGGGAGCGGCGGACATGGCTGTCGGGGCGGACCGCGACCGGGTGCTGACGGTGCCCAACGTCATCAGCCTGGCCCGGCTGGCGCTGATCGGCGTGTTCTTGTACCTGCTGCTCATCGCGCGGGCCGACGGGCCGGCGGTGGCGATCCTGATGCTCAGCGGCGCCTCCGATTGGGCCGACGGCAAATTGGCCCGACTGCTGGATCAGTCGTCGGCGCTGGGCGCCCTGCTCGACCCGGCCATCGACCGGCTCTACATGGTGGCCATCCCGGTCGCCTTCGGGCTGCGCGGCCTGGTGCCGTGGTGGATCATCGCGGTCCTGCTGGGCCGCGATGTGCTGCTGGCCGCGGTGCTGCCGGTGTTGCGCAGCCGGGGCCTGACCGCGCTGCCGGTGACCTACGTCGGCAAAGCCGGCACCTTCGCGCTGATGTCGGCGTTCCCGCTGATCCTGCTGGGGCAGTGGGACGCGTTGGCCAGCCGGGTGGTGCTGGCGGTCGGATGGGCGTTTTTGATCTGGGGCCTGGGCATGTACCTGTGGGCCTTCGTGCTGTATCTGATTCAGGTGGCGCTGGTGGCCCGCACGATGCCGAAGGTCGCCGGTGGCTGAACCGTTCTTCGCACTCAGCGGCTACGAAGGCCGGGGCGGCCCGGGCGCCCACGAGGCCGGCCGGCCGCAGCGGTTCGCGGTGCCCTCGCTGCTGCGGTCGCTGCTGTCGGAGCATCTCGACCCCGGCTACGCCGCCGCGGCGGCCAACCGCGACGGGCCGATCAGCGGCCGGGCCCGGGTCGCCGGATGGGCGTGGGAGGCGCTGGCGGCGCTGCTGGTGGCGACGGTGTTCGCCGTCGCGGTCGCCCAGGCCCGGTCGCTGGCGCCCGGGGTGCGCGACGCCCAGCAGCTGTTGGCCGCCAACGTGCGGTCGGCCGAGGCGGTCACCGGCCGGCTCGCCGACCAACGCGAGGCCCTGACCAATCGCGTCGACGAGCTGCGGCGACACCGGCTGGCCGACGACGCCGAGGGGCAGCGGGTGCTGGCCGGGCTCGACGCACTGAGCCTGGAGGCCGCCAGCACGCGCGTGACCGGGCCGGGCCTTACCG
The DNA here is from genome assembly GCA_964397355.1 of uncultured Mycobacterium sp. Taxonomy (GTDB): domain Bacteria; phylum Actinomycetota; class Actinomycetes; order Mycobacteriales; family Mycobacteriaceae; genus Mycobacterium. The sequence goes on from CAYNJD010000104.1 coordinate 5,574, forward strand.
TCACCGTGACCGATCCGGGGGTGGGCCGCAACCTCTCGGACGCCTCCAAGCAGCGGGTCTCCGGCAGCCAGCAGATCATCTTGGACCGCGATCTGCAGCTCGTCGTCAATTCGCTGTGGGCCAGCGGCGCCGAGGCGATCGCGATCGGCGATGTCCGGATCGGGCCCAACGTGACGATCCGGCAGGCCGGCGGGGCGATCCTGGTCGACAACAAGCCGATCAGCAGTCCCTACTCGCTGCGCGCGATCGGCCCGCCACGCGAGCTGCGCGATGCGTTCGAACGGACGCCCGGGCTATACCGGCTGCGACTGCTGGAGATCTCCTACGGGGTGGTGGTGCGCGTCGACGGCCGCAACGGCGCCGACCTGACATTGCCGGCGGGCTCGGTACGAGATGTCCGGTTCGCCAAACAAATAGGGGAGTCTTGACGCAAGCTTGCGCTGCAAGCCATCGCGCCGGAGCCGGTGCGTTGGGGGTCGGGAGGAAGAGCGGAGTGGGGTCCGAAGTGAGTTCTCGATGATCGGTATCGTCGCGCTGATCGCCGGCATCGTGCTGGGCCTGGTCTTTCACCCCAGCGTGCCGGAGGTGGTCCAGCCCTATCTGCCGATCGCCGTGGTGGCGGCGCTGGACGCGGTGTTCGGCGGCCTGCGCGCCTACCTCGAGCGCATCTTCGACGCGAAGGTGTTCGTGGTGTCGTTCGTCTTCAACGTGCTGGTCGCCGCGTTGATCGTCTATCTCGGCGACCAGTTGGGGGTCGGCACCCAGTTGTCCACCGCGATCATCGTGGTGTTGGGCATCCGCATCTTCGGCAACGCCGCGGCGCTGCGGCGCCGGCTGTTCGGGGCCTGACGTGGCGGACAGCGACGCGGCTCCGCACGGCCGGCACGAGCGACCAGAGACGCCCGCGGACAGCGGAGCGTCGTCCCGGCGCGGCGTGCTCGGTGTGCTGGGCTTGCGCGGCGGCCGTTCCGGGCCGCTGTTCGGTGTGCTGGCGATGGTGCTGTGCCTGCTGCTGGGGGTGGCGATCGTCACCCAGGTCCGCCAGAACGACTCCGGTGACGCGCTGGAAACGGCCCGGCCCGCCGACCTGCTGGTGCTGCTGGACTCATTGCGGCAGCGCGAGGCCGCGCTGGGTACCGAGGTCGCCGAACTGCAGCAGACCCTCAAGGCGCTGCAGGAGTCCGGCAGCAGTGACGAGGCCGCCATCGAGAACGCCCAGGCGCGGCTGTCGGCCCTGGCGATCATGATCGGCACCGTCGGCGCGGTCGGCCCCGGTGTGGTGGTCACCGTCGACGATCCGGCCCGGGGCGTCGCACCGGAGACGATGCTGGACGTGATCAACGAGCTGCGGGCGGCCGGCGCCGAGGCGATGGAGGTCCGCGACACCACCAAAGCGGTGCGGATCGGCGTGGACTCCTGGGTGGCAGGAACCCCGGGGGCGCTCGAATTCGACGGAATTGCGCTGGCCCCACCGTATTCCGTGCTGGCGATCGGCGACCCCCCCACGCTGGCGGCCGCGATGAACATCCCCGGCGGTGCGGTCGACAGCGTCAAGCGGCTCGGCGGCGCGATGGGAGTGCAGCAGTCCGACCACGTGGAGGTGACCGTGTTGCGGCAACCGAAACCACGCCAATACGCTCAGCCCGTCAAGTGACCCCGACATCGCAAGGAGCACGATCACCGTGAGCTCGGAAAGTTTGGTTCCGTCCGACCTGTACTACACCGCTGAGCACGAGTGGGTTCGGCGCACCGGCTCCGACACCGTCCGGGTGGGTATCACCGACTTCGCGCAGTCGGCACTGGGTGACGTGGTTTTCGTGCAACTGCCCGACGCGGGCGCCGAGGTGACCGCGGGGGAGACCTTCGGTGAGGTGGAGTCGACCAAGTCCGTCTCCGATCTCTACGCGCCGATCTCGGCGAAAGTGGTTGCGGTCAACGCGGATCTGGACGGCAGCCCGCAGCTGGTGAACTCCGACCCGTACGACGCCGGCTGGCTGCTGGATCTGCAGGTGGCGAGCGCGGACTCGGCGGCGTTGGACCAGAGCCTTTCGGGATTGCTGAGCGCTGAGGCCTACCGCGCAACGCTGTCCGAATGACGATTGCTAGCCTGCCTGCCGGGACGCGCCGGGTATTCGGCGGGCATTGGGCGGACACGATCCCGCGGTGCGGGGCACATTATCGACCGCTGCGCGGTACGGTCGACTCAACGATCGCGGGTACCCCTGCGATGGATGCCCGGCGATGTCCGGTGGGTGCGACCAGGTAGCACGACAGTGGCCAGTGAGGAGCAGCGGGTGACGGAGAAGGACCCAGCGAATGGGCAGGACCAGGCGGGCGACGAGGTCACCGTGGAGACCACATCGGTCTTTCGCGCCGACTTCCTGAGCGAACTCGACGCCCCCGCACAGGCGGGCGGTGAGAGCCTGACCTCGGGTGTCGAGGGGCTGCCCGCGGGATCGGCGCTGCTGGTCGTCAAACGTGGTCCCAACGCCGGATCACGGTTCCTGCTCGACCAGCCGGTCACCGCGGCCGGGCGCCATCCCGACAGCGACATCTTCCTCGACGACGTCACCGTCAGTCGCCGTCACGCCGAGTTCCGGCTGGAGGGCAACGAGTTTCAGGTCGTCGACGTCGGCAGCCTCAACGGCACCTACGTCAACCGGGAGCCGGTCGATTCGGCGGTCCTGGTCAACGGCGACGAGGTCCAGGTCGGCAAGTTCCGACTGGTGTTCCTGACCGGCCCGAAGACGGGTGAAACCGAGGCCGGACCGGGGAGCTAGTGAGCGCGCCTGACAGCCCTGAACTGGCCGGGATGTCGATCGGAGCGGTACTGGATCTGCTCCGGCCGGAGTTTCCCGATGTCACGATCTCCAAGATCCGTTTCCTGGAGACCGAGGGGCTGGTGACGCCGCAACGGTCGGCGTCGGGCTACCGCCGGTTCAGTGCCTACGACTGCGCCCGGCTGCGTTTCGTGCTGACCGCGCAACGCGACCAGTACCTGCCGCTGAAGGTGATCAAGGCCCGGCTGGACGCCGAGCCCGACGGGGCGCTGCCGCTGGCCGACTCGCCCTACCCGATTCCGCGGCTGGTGCCCGCCGCCGGCGAGTCCGCCCGTGACGTGCTGCCGACGCCGCCCCGGCGGGTCAGGCTCAGCCGGGAGGATCTGCTGGAACGCTCCGGCGCCGACGACGCCTTGCTGACGGCGCTGGTCAAATCGGGGGTGATCAGCGCCGGGCCGGGCGGGTTGTTCGATGAGCACGCGGTCGTGATCGCGCAGTGCGCGCGGGGGCTGGCCGACTACGGCGTCGAACCGCGACACCTGCGGGCGTTCCGTTCGGCGGCCGATCGGCAGTCCGATCTGATCGCCCAGATCGCCGGACCGCTGGTCAAGGGCGGCAAAGCCGGGGCGCGCGACCGCGCCGACGACTTGGCGCGCGAAGTCGCGGCGCTGGCGATCGCACTGCACACCGCGCTGCTCAAGTCGGCGGTACACGACGTTCTGCACGGCTGAGGACTAGACTTCGGCTCGGCGGCTTGTTGTGCGACATGCGGTTGTCCGACCGGGGGTTTCGCAGCGAGTCAGACTCGGACACAAGCACATGCGGAGGGCTGACTGGAGATGGGTGAAGTACGCGTGGTCGGCATTCGCGTCGAGCAGCCACAGAACCAGCCGGTGCTGCTGCTGCGCGAAGCCGACGGCGACCGATACCTCCCGATCTGGATCGGGCAGGCCGAAGCCGCCGCCATCGCCTTGGAACAGCAGGGTGTGGAGCCGGCCCGGCCGCTGACCCACGATCTGATCCGCGACCTGATCGCCGCGCTCGGGCACTCGCTCAAGGAGGTCCGGATCGTCGATCTGCAGGAGGGCACGTTCTACGCCGACCTGATCTTCGACCGCGACATCACGGTGTCGGCGCGGCCGTCGGATTCGGTGGCGATCGCGCTGCGGGTCGGGGTGCCGATCTACGTCGAGGAGGCGGTGCTGGCCGAGGCGGGCCTGCTGATCCCGGACGAGAACGACGACGAGACCGCCGGCGCGGTGCGCGAGGACGAGGTCGAGAAGTTCAAGGAGTTTCTCGATAGCGTGTCGCCGGACGATTTCAAAGCAACCTGACCCGGCGCGGCGGCCTCAGCCCCGTCACAGATGCGTCTCATCTGCGAGCGGCGAGCCGACACGCCCATGCCGAAAGCAGGGTGCGCAAAACCCGACCTCCATACTTGAACCACGGCGAGAACAACGGCGCAGCCGCTCGCCGGACAGCGTATGCTCACCAGCAACTCGGGCAAGAGCAAACGCGGCCACCGGGCAGCCAGTGGCAACGAGCGCGATCGGCGAGAGGAAGCATCGTGGGCGAGCAACCGGGGCAGGACCAGCTGGACTTCACGGGTCAGCCCGACTCGGGTGACGGCGAGGTCGCGGCGGCTGCTCCCGGCGTCGGCGAACCGGTGCAGGCTGGGTTGTTCCCCGACGACTCGGTCCCCGACGAGCTGGTCGGCTACCGCGGCCCCAGCGCCTGCCAGATCGCCGGCATCACCTACC
>CAYNJD010000105.1:0-10033 GCA_964397355.1 uncultured Mycobacterium sp.
CGATCGCTGCGAATGCGGCCGCCACCCGCTCTTCGGTGACCGCGATCTCGAAGAATTTCCGACCGAACTCTTCGTAGGTCACGTAGCTGTGGTTCTGCATAGCTTGATACCGTCTCACGTCCACGTCGGCAACGGCCGCTGATCGGCGTGCGCGTCGTGGCCATCTTCTCACCCGGCCCCATCGCGGCCTGCGAGGCGTGCGGTCGGCCGACCCGCGTCCGACCGCCCGAACGGACCGCCCCAGCAAACTGCTGCTCGCCGGGAACACCGACCCGCTCGAGCGCCGCCGTCCGCACGGGGCGGGCACCGCGGCCCGATCCGGGCACCGGCGAGAACCGCTGGGCCATCGTGCCGGAGTCAGCCGAAAATGGCGGAACTGCAATGACAATCACCACCGGTGCCCACCTGCAGAAATGACCGGCGGTGCGGGACAGATGTTTTCGCCGATACCGCCGGTATCGCACAACAAGTTGGCCTATGAGGCACGAGAATTGCCCGATGAATTTCAATTGGGGGCCGTTGCAATGAATCTCAACTTCGGCCTACGGGCTCTCTACCTGCACTTCATGGGCGAAAGGTGGTCTCACCGGTGCAATTTCACTGTTCTACCTGGCGTTTTCCGTTGCGGCGTAATGCTTAACAAGTTGAGCCTTAAACGTGATGCCTACCACAGATTTTGGAGCGCACAGATAGCCATTGTTAATGTGCCTCCTCGTGTTTGGTCTCGAAGCGCTGATGGCGCTCATCCAGCAGGTTTCCGGCACGCCGTACATCACCGGCGGGGACAGCCCCGCGGGCACGGACTGCTCGGGACTGGCCTCGTGGGTCTCCAACGTGGCAACCGGCCGGCCGGCCTTCGGCAACCGGTTCCACACCGCCAACGAGGAGTCGGCGCTGCTGGCCCGCGGCTTCCGGTACGGCACCGCACCCGGCGCCCTGGTGGTGGGCTGGAACAGCCACCACACCGCGGTGACGCTGCCTGACGGCACGCCGGTGTCCAGCGGAGAGCCCGGCGGGGTGAAGATCGGCGGCGGCGGTGCCTACCAGCCGCAGTTCACCCACCACATGTACCTGCCGATGACGGACGAGCCGCCCGCCGAGGAGGCGCCGGTGCAGTTCGTCGCCATGGTGGAGCCCGCCGCGCCCGAACCGCCCGCCGAGCCGATGGCCTTCGAGGTCGCGCCGCCGTTCGAGGCCCCGCCGCCATTCGAGGCCCCGCCGCCATTCGAGGCCCCGCCCGCCGAGGCGCCGCCGATGGATGGCCCGGCGCCGGACGAACCGCCGGCCGAGCCCGGACCGGAGCCCGTCAATCCCGACGCGCCGCCGCAGCAGCCCTGACGTCGACCCGGCGTCGCGCCAGCAGCCACGCCAGGCCCTGCTCTTCGCCGCCCGCGATCACGTCGAGTTCGGCGAACGCCGTGCGCAGTTCGCCGGGCCCGGCCCGGAACCGCCCCGCGGTACCGCCGACTTGGCTCAGCGCGGTGACCGCCAGCAGCCCTCCCGGCACCAGGCGTTCGATCATCGGCCCATCCAACCGCCGGTCACGGAACCGGGCACAGTAGACGACGTCGGCGGGCGGCCCGCCCGGCAGCCCGTCGTCGAGGTCGACCACGTCGAATCGGCACCGGTCGCCGACTCCGCTACCCACCGCCAGCGCGCGGGCCTGCTCGATCGCGACCGGGGAGACGTCGAAACCCCGGACCCGCAGCCCGCGCCGTGCGAGCCAGACCGCACCGGTTCCCTGCCCGCAGGCAACGTCGATCGCCTCACCGGCGCTCGGAAACTCGTCCCGGTGCGCTGCGAACACCGCCGCCGGACCGACCGCGTCCGGCGACGGCACACCCCGCGCTGAGTACTTGTCGTCCCAGCGGGCGCGGTCGTGCTCGCTCATCCGGTTGCGGACGTCAGATAGAAGCAGTCGATGGTGCGGGCGGCCGGGTGCGCCGGTGCCGTTGCGCCGCCGGCCAGGAACTCCAGGATCACCGGCAGGTTCGCCTCGATGAGTCGGGCGTCCTCGTCCCGGAACCGCCCCTTCGCCCGCAGGTCGGCGAGTGACACCGAGTCCTGCTCCAGTGACAGCAGTTCGACGCCGACCGCCACGCCGGACGGGTCGAGATCGACGGTGACCGTCGGGGAGACTTCGACGGCCGCGCCCACACCTCTGCTGTCCACACCGAAATCGATGTAGGCGGCGTGTGCCGCGTGATCGAGTTCCATTCGCGCAGTGGCCGCCCTCACCCGTGGGACGTTACGGCGAAACGGGCAGGTTCTCCAGGGTCTTTCGGCACTTGATGTCCGATGACGCGACGTCGCCGGCTTCGGCGATGTGGGCGGTTGCCGATGTTCATCCCCGAATACGCTTCCGGTACTGGATGATTGAACCGATGGTGCCGGTTCAGCCCTGCCGCTGCACCGACGGACAGATGTTCGTGTGTGCCGAGTCGACCACCGAGCCGGCGGTCGGTTTGGGAATCTGCAGATAGACCGAGACTTGCTCAACGATCAGGCTGGTCGGGTGTTTCGGGAACTCCAGGCAGGCGGTCCGGCCGGCCGCCAGCCGTGGCGCTTCGCTGCCCGGCGGAAACTGGCCGCGGATGGCGTTGAGGTAGGCCATCTCCCCCGGGTTCGGGTAGGTCGACTTCTGCTCGGCGCACCTCAGGATGTCCGGGCTGTCACCGCAATAGTCGGGGTCCCGCGGGTTGAGCGGGTCGGCGTGAGCGGATGACGCGGCACCGATCAGGCCGGCCAGCGCGGTCGCGGCCACGGCTGTCGCCAGGGCGGTTGATTTCACGGCCAGGGCCTTTCTGTTCTTGCCGCCGACGCTAGCAGCTGTCAGGCCGTGATCGGCAGGTCTTGCCGATGTGTGATCCGGGCCGGTTATTCCGCCCCGCCCCTGCCCTCCGTAGCATCGCCGGTATGAGTTGGCCCGCCCGGTTCACCGTGCCGCTGGCCGCCGGCGTCGCGGTGCTCGGCGCCGCGCCGGCGCACGCCGACGAAGCCGGCTTCATGAAGTACCTCAACACGCACGGCTACACCGCCCGCTACGCCGGAGACGAACCGATACCCGAGCCCAGCGTGCGCGCTCTCGGGCACATGATCTGCGAGAACCTCCATGTCGGCAGGAGTGTGGCGGCGCAGCAGCCGAACTATCCGGCGTGGCCGCAGTTCGCGCTGATCGCCGAGGCCGCACAGCACGAGCTGTGCCCGGGCGGCTAGCCCTGAACGATTCGCCACCGGCGGGTGACCGCGGTAATGCGTTGCGTTGCCGGGGAATCAGGTGATACGCCGGCTATCGGCTGCTGGCTGCGCCGGGCGCGCGTACTGCCTTGAGCGCAGGCCGGACGTTAGGATCAGGTGATGCGCCACGCGATCCACCTACCGCTGTTCGGGGCGCTGGCCGACCCGCGGGCGATCATCGACATCGCTTGCGCCGCTGAGCAGACCGGCTGGGATGGGCTGTTCGTCTGGGATCACGTGCTGAGTCCGGTTGCGGGCGAATGGGATATCGCCGACCCGTGGATCAGCCTGGCTGCCGCGGCCACGTCGACCCGACGGATCAAATTGGGCCCGATGGTGACCCCGCTGCCGCGACGCCGGGTGATCAACCTGGCACGCGAAACCGTCACCGTGGACCGGCTCAGCGCCGGGCGGCTGATCCTGGGCCTGGGCACCGGCCGCGATATCTGGCGGGAGTATTCGGCGTTCGGCGATGACGGCGACCCGCGCCGGCTGGCGCGGGCGCTCGACGAAGGCGTCCGGGCGCTGACCGCGCTGTGGGCCGGCGAGACGGTGACCCAGCGCGGCACCGTCGTCATTGACGGTGTCCGCATCATCCCCGGCCCGGTGCAACAGCCACGGATACCCGTGTGGTTCGGCACCAATCGCATCGGCGGCGCCCCGATCGAACGCGCGGCACGCTACGACGGGATCTTTCCGTTGGGCATGGACATCGACGGCATCGCCCGCATCGTCGATGCGATCGGGGCCGCACGGGGCGGTCTGGAGGGGTTCGACATCGCGGTGGCCGCGCGGGCCGACACCGATCCGGATCGGTTGCAGGCCGCGGGCGTCACCTGGGCGGTACGGGAGTTCTGGCCGGGTGATTCCCCCGACACGGTGCTACGGGTCCTCGAGCGGGACGCCCCGCACCCGACGAACAGCTGAGGAGGCCGGCGTGCAGATCCATCGCGGCAACATCGTGTTCACTCCGACGCCGCGGGGCTTCGTCACGCTGGCGGGCGGCTACGTCGTCGTCGACGACAACGGTGTCGTTCTCGAATGCGCCGCCGACCTGCCCGAGCGTTACGCCGGCGCGCCGGTCACCGACCACGGCGACCGGCTGGTGCTGCCGGGTTTCACCGACGCCCACGTGCACGCCTGCCAGCTGCCGATCACCGGATTGCAGGGCAGCACCGAGCTGATCGACTGGCTGCGTACGCTGACCTTCCCGCAGGAGGCGGCGCTGCGCGACACGGCGTACGCCGACTCGGTCTACGGCCTGTTCGCCGAGCAGCTGCTGCGCAACGGCGTCACGAGTTCCATCGTGATGGGCAGCATCCATACCGAATCCACCGTGATTCTCGTCGACAAGCTCGTCGCGGCGGGACTGCGGTCCTGTGTGGCGAAGGTATCGCGGGACCAGAACGCCCCCGCCGATTCCCGGGCGGACACCGCCCTCGAAATCGCCGACACCCGGCGTTTCCTGCAGCAGACACGGTCCAGGTCACCGTTGGTCATCCCGGCGATCGCGCCCAGCGTCAGCATGGTCTGCTCGCATGAACTGATGGCCGGCCTGGCACAGCTGGCCGCCGAATTCGACGTCGCGTGTCACATGCACCTGGCAGAGAATCGCACCGAGGTGGAAGTGACCTTGCGGCTGTTCCCGGACTGCACCGACTTCGTCGATACCTACCAGCGTGCCGGCCTGATGAAGACGCCCAACACCGTTGTAGCCCATGCGATCCACCTCAACGATCGCGAGAAACAGGCGATCCGCGACACCGGCATCCTGGTCGCACACTGTCCGCACTCGAACCTGAACCTGCTCAGCGGGGTGATGCCGCTCGCCGAGTATCACGACATGGGTATCCGGGTCGGTCTCGGCAGTGATGTCTCGGCCGGGCACACCCTCAACATGTTTCAGAATATCGTCGGCGCAATCCAATCCGCCGCGGTGAAGTATCTGACCGGTGGGGCTGCGCGTCCGGTGCTGGCCCCCGAGGCGTTCTACTGCGCGACCAAGGGCGGCGGTGATTTTTTCGGCAAGACCGGCAGTTTCGAGCCGGGCTATGCGTTCGACGCGATAGTCGTCGACGACTCGATGTGGACAGGCTACAAGCAGATGACGCTGGCGCAGCGCATCGAAAAGCTCATCTATTGCGGCGATGACCGCAACATCGAACATGTCTACGTCGACGGTCGGCGGCTGCGATGAGGAGGGTGACGCGATGAGTCAACAGCAACGCCGCGGGCACGACCTGCTGTTCGATCCACTCACGACGAAGGGCACCGCGTTCAGCCACGATGAACGGTGTGAGTTCGGCCTGCTGGGCCTGCTGCCGGTGGCGGTCAAGACCATCGCGGATCAAGCCGCCCACACCTATACCGAGTTCTCCACCCGCCGCGACGATCTGGACAAGCACATCTACCTGCGGGCGCTGCAGGATCGCAACGAGACGTTGTTCTACCGGCTGCTCAGCGAGCACATCGAGGAGATGCTGCCGATCGTCTACACCCCGACGGTCGGTGAGGCGTGCCGGCAGTTCAGCGAGATCTATCGGCGCCCGCGCGGGCTGTTCGTGTCCTACCCGGATCGCGACCGGCTTCGGGAGGTGTTGCGCAACCGGCGCGAGCAGCAGGTGGACGTCATCGTCGTCACCGACGGGCAGCGCATCCTCGGACTGGGAGATCAGGGCATCGGGGGCATGGGCATCCCGATCGGCAAGCTGTCGCTGTACACCCTGATCGGCGGGATCGCCCCGGGCCGCACTTTGCCGATCATCCTCGACGTCGGCACCGACAACGTCGAACTGCTCGACGATCCGCAGTATCTCGGCTGGCGTCATCGGCGGATCAGCGACGAGGAGTACTACGCCTACGTCGACGACTTCGTCTCGGCGGTGCACGAGGAACTGCCCGATGTGCTGTTGCAGTGGGAGGACTTCGCCACCCCGCATGCGCTGCCGCTGTTGCAGCGCTACCGCGACCGGCTGCTGACGTTCAACGACGACATCCAGGGCACCGCGGCCGTGGCCCTCGGCGCGCTGCATGGTGCCGTCCGGGCCGCCGGGCGGCCGCTGTCGCAGCAGCAGGTGGTGATGTTCGGCGCCGGGTCGGCCGGCATCGGGGTGCTGGAGATGATCCGCCAGCAGATGGTGGCCGAAGGGCTGACCGCGGCCGAGGCCGCCGAACGGATCTGGGCAATCGACGTCAACGGGCTGTTGACTGACGATCGCACCGACCTGTCGGACAGCCAGCGCCGCTTCGCGCAGCCCGCGGCCCGGGTGGCCGACTGGGACGGCCGCGGCCTGGCCGACGTGGTGCACCACGTCGACGTGGGCATTCTGCTGGGGCTGTCAACGGCCGCCGGCGCCTTCACCGAGCAGATCGTGCGTGCCATGGCGGCCAAGGCCGACCACCCGATCATCTTCCCGCTGTCCAACCCGACCAGCCGTGCCGAAGCACACCCCGCCGAGCTCGACGAATGGACCGACGGGCGCGCACTGATCGCCACCGGTTCGCCGTTCGCCCCGGTGCGGCGCGGCGAGCGCACCCGCCACATCGCGCAGTGCAACAACGTCTACATTTTCCCGGCCATCGGGCTGGCGGTGACCGCCGTACGCGCGACGCGCGTCACCGACGCCATGATGCGGGCGGCGGCCGCCACCCTCGGCGACGCCTCCCCCGCGCTGCGTGACCCGGATCAGCCGCTGTTGCCGGCGTTCGGGGACCTGCCGGAGATCACCACCCGCATCGCCACCGCGGTGGCGCTGCAGGCGGTACGCGAGGGGGTGGCGCCGGCGGCCTCCGATGAGGAGATCGCGGCCGCGGTGCGGGCCGCGCGGTGGACACCGGAGTACGCGACTCGCTGACCGACGTGGGCCTTCTTGGTCACCAGACGCGCTCAGTTCACTAAAGTGCTCCTGGTGGACAAGCGGAAAATCGCCAGGAACTGCGGCCGCGGCGTCGCCATCATGGCGTCGCTGGCGGTCTCCGCTGCGCTGATCCACGCCCAGGACGCTCACGATGCGGTGCCCGCGCCGACCGAGACCGCCGAGGCGGCGCCACCGCCACCGCCGACCGCGGCCCCTCCACCGCCCGGCGGCGGCATGCGCATCGCCAACCCCGCCGAGGCCGCGGCGCTGGCGGCCAACGTGCCGGTGCCGAGCGAGGGTCAGCAATTCGCCTTTCCGCTTCCTCCCGGCGTGGCACCGGAGAACGGACTGCAGGTCAAGACGATCTGGGCGGCCCGCGCCATCGGCGTGCTGTTTCAGGAGATCAAGACCATCTACGGCTACCGCCAGGACCCGCTGAGATGGCATCCGGAGGGGCTGGCCATCGACGTGATGATCCCCGACTACCACAGCGAGGCCGGCATCTTGCTCGGCGACCAGGTCGCCGGCTATGCCCTGGCCAACGCCAAACGCTGGGGTATCAACCATGTGATCTGGCGGCAGAAGATCTACCCCGGCGTCGGCGGCGGGAACTGGACGTCGGACTACGGCAACGAAACCGCCAACCACTACGACCACGTCCACATCGCCACCAACGGCGGCGGCTACCCCACCGGGCAGGAGACGTATTTCATCAGCTCGATGACGCCGGCGCCGCCGGACTGACCTCGCCGTTATACGGGGAGCCGCGTGGTCTGGATGCCCCAGTTGGAATCTGACGACGTACCACGGGCGTGTCGCGTCGTGAGATTCCACCTCGCGGCCGGCACACCTGCGTTGGGTGTCCCGCGATCTTCGAGTGAGCCGGGGATTCCCCGCAGCTGAAGGTCACCGCCGACAGGCCCTGCAGCGGCGCGGTGCAGCCCGGGAGCCGTTGGCCCCTGTTGAAGCCGCCGTTGCGCCAGTTGTGGCAGGTCACGGCGCTGTTCGGATTCGGTTTACGGTGGCTCCATGGGAACGATCTCGCCCAAAACGCATCAACCGAGTTCTCAGCACCTGGCCGCGTTCCTCATCTCGCTTGTCCTGGTCATCATCGTCGCGGCCTTCGGAGGGTTCGCGTCAGCCGACGCCGCGGCCGACTACCGAACCCTCACCCACCCCGACTGGGCACCACCGAGCTACCTCTTCGGGCCGGTATGGAGTGGCCTTTACCTGCTGATGGCGGTGGCGGCCTGGCTGGTCTGGCGGGTGGACCCGCGGTGGCGAAACCCCGCGATCATCGGCTACGGCGTGCAGCTGGTGCTGAACCTGCTGTGGTCACCGTTGTTCTTCGGCCTCGGCTGGCGCGGCACCGCCCTTGGCGACATCCTGTTGTTGGACGTGGCCGTGGCGGTCACCATCACGTTGTTCTGGAAGGCGCACCGCGCTGCGGCGTTGATGTTGCTGCCGTACTTCGGGTGGATTCTGTTCGCGACTGCGCTGAACTACTCCGTGTGGTCGTTGAACAGCTGAAACGTCAACCGGAGTCGACGGCGATGTGCCGGCTGCCGGCTCAGTCGACTTTCGGGCAGTAGAAGTGCGGACTGTTGCGGTACTCGACCGGTGGCAGATTGCGCGCCGGGGTCTGCACCAGCGGTGCATCCACCGGAAGCCGGCCCGAGGCACGATCCATTGCCGAACGTTTGCGCGGATGCATCAACGCGCGCTTGGGGCCGTACTTGGAGACGAAGGTGATCACCTTGCACAGATACCCGTGCAGCCGCTCCTGGCGCGCAGACCAGGTGTAGCCCATGAGTTCCCGCACCGGCGGGTCATAGAGAGCCACCGTCATGAACGTCAGGAAGCGTTGCATGACTTTGAGATTCAGCGCCCACAACCAATCCGGAATCCATTCCAGCGAGGGGTGTTTGGGCATGGTCGACAGATCCATGACTTCACGTGCGGCCCAGGTGTTCTCCAGAACGTTGCGGCACATGTGATCCCAGTACGCCTGGAAGTCTTCCCAGGTCTTGGGCACGGGACGCATGCTCATGCCGTACATGCGATACCAGGTGATGTGCTCGTCGAAGAGTTGCCGCTTGTCGGCTTCGCTCAGTCCGCCGGCGAATTTCTCGGCGGCCAGCAGGGTGGACTTGAAGAACGTCGCGTGCGCCCAGTAGAAGACCTCGGGGTTCAGCGCGCTGTAGCGGCGCCCCTGGTCGTCGACGCCGTTGAGGCCGATGTGGTAGTCGCGGACCTCGGCGCCGGTCTGCGGGGCTCGGTAGCCGTCGAACACCACGCCGCCGATCGGATAGATCGACCGCATCAGCCGTGGGATGCGCTCCATGAAGAAGATCGAGTGGTCTTTGACCGCGGCGCCCAGTTGCGGGTGCATGTTCTGCATAGAGCCGGCCCAGGTCCCCTGGAACAGGCCCGTCCATTGACCGAAGTACTTCCAGGTCAGCGAGTCGGGGCCGAGCGGAACCGGGGGCGCGTCATAGCCGCCGCTGCTCACCGGACAGCCCGACGCCATCTCCGCATCGCTGGCCACCGGGCAGCTATCCGACATTTCTTGAGTCACGAGCGCGCACTCCCAGTCACCGTTCACCATTTCGGACAACATTCGTTGTCAGTATTGGGCAGCTTAAGGGGCGCGCGGGGTTCCGGTCAACGGCGAGGCGGTCCGTGCCGCCCTGCCGGCCTACGGGGACGTCCCAATCTGCGCTGGTAATGCCCGTACGTTCAGACCGCAATGAAGCCGCAATGAAGCGCGGTCACCGGCCCGCGATCCAACACAAGAACTCGTCCACGGTGAACACCGGTTTCCCGTACTCCTGGGCCTTGCGGGCCTTCCCCGATTGAGTGCCCGCCTCGGCGATGACCAGCGCCTCGCAGCGGGTCTTGGTCACCGAACGCACCGGCGCCAGTCCGGCCGAGGCGGC
>CAYNJD010000106.1:0-9958 GCA_964397355.1 uncultured Mycobacterium sp.
ACACGCTGGCCGGGTTGGGTGCCGCCCCGGTGGTGTGTTTCGTGGTCGCCGCCGATGAGGGCTGGGGTGCGCAGTCGGCTGATCACCGCGACGCCATTGCGGCCCTGGGCGTTTCGCACGGCCTGGTGGTGCTGACGCGGATCGACCTGGCGGAGGATCGCACGATCGGCGACGTGTCGGACCGGGCCCGGACCGAACTCGCCGAGACCGGCCTTCGCGACGCCCCGGTGGTCGCCGTGTCGGCGGCCGTCGGCACCGGCCTCGACGGGTTACGGGCCGCCCTCGACGACGTGCTGGCCGCGGCACCGCCGCCGCCGACGGACGGGCGGGTGCGGCTGTGGGTGGATCGGTCGTTCACCGTAGCCGGGGCGGGAACGGTGCTGACCGGCACCCTTGCCGCGGGGACGTTGTCCCGCGGTGATCAGCTGCAACTGCTGGATCGGGGGCGGGAGCGCGCGGTGGCGGTCCGGGGGCTGCAGAGCTGCGGGGAGCCGCATTCGGCGATCGGGCCCACGGCTCGGGTAGCGGTCAATCTGCGGGGAGTGCCGGCCGGCGACGTTCACCGCGGGGCCGCGCTGGTTACCCCGAACGAGTGGCTCACCACCGCAACCGTGGACGTGCGGCGCGCCACCGGCGCCACACTCGCCACCGCTCCGGAGCATCTCACCGTCCACGTCGGCACGGCGACAGTGCCGGGCCGGCTGCGCCACTTCGATGCCGATCATGCCCGGATCGCGCTGGAATACCCGTTGCCGCTGGCATTCTCGGATCGGCTGGTGCTGCGCAACCCGGGCAGTCGCCGACTGCTGGGCGGGGTGCTGGTGCTCGACGCCGACCCACCCGCGCTGCGGCGGCGCGGCGACGCCGCCCGGCGGGCCGCGACGCTGGCCGCCCTCGACCTCGACGACCCTGCCGGCCGGCTGGTCGCCGAGGTGGCGCGCCGCGGAGCGGTGACCGCGCAACACCTGCGCATGCTGGGCTTCGACTGCACCAGAGTGCCCACCGGCGTGCGGGAGGTGAACGGCTGGTGGGTACACGACCCGGCATATGACACCTGGCGGCAACGACTGCAGGCTGCGGTGCGCGAACTACAAGAGCAAAATCCGTTGGCGGCCGGGTTGTCCCGGGGCGCGGCGGTCGATCGATTGGCGCTGCCCGATGCGGGCCTGCTCGACGGCCTGGTGCGTGACGCCGGACTGGAGCAGCATGACGGACTGATCCGGCTGCCGGGTCGCCGCAGCGGACTCGGGCCGGCCGAAGCCTCGATCGCCGAGCTGGAGTCACGGCTTGCGGCCGCTCCGTTTCACGCCCCGGAAGCCGATGACCTTGCCGCACTGCGCCTGGGCACCCGGGAACTGGCAGCGGCCGAACGCGCCGGCCGGCTGCTGCGGCTGCGTGACGAACTGGTGCTGCTGCCGAGCGCGCCCGCGCTGGCGATGCGCGAGTTGGCCCGGCTGCAGCAACCGTTCACCGCCAGCGCGGCCCGCCAGGCACTGGCCACCACCAGGCGAGTGATGATTCCGCTGCTGGAGTATCTCGATGCCCGCGGTTGGACCCGGCGAATCGATGCGATCCAGCGGGAAGTGGTGCGCTGACGCACCGGATGCGGTTTCCTGACACCATGATCGGTACCGCGCGACTGCGGCCACGGTGTGGGCGGTCCTGCAGACCGCGCTGGCCGCCGGCGCGGCCTGGTATCTGACCCGCGATGTGCTGGGCCACACCGCCCCGTTCTTCGCGCCGATCGCCGGGCGGTGTGCATGTGGGCCACCAACGTGGTCCGCGCCGAACTCGCGATCGAGATGATGGTGTGGGTGGGGCTGGGTAGCGGCGTCCACTCGATGTTGGGTGCCGGACCGGTGGCGATGGCCGTGGCTGTATTGCTCTCGTTGTCCGCAGCGGTGCTGATCGGGCGGGGCTTCCTGCTGCAACGCCCGATGCTCGTCAACCAGACTGTCATCTCGGCGATCCTCATCCTGGCGTTCCCGCGCGGCGGATTCGGGACGGAGCGACTGTCCGACGCGCTGATCGGCGGCGGGATCGCGGTGTTCTTCAGCATTGTCGTCTTCCCGAAGGATCCGCTGGCCGTGCTGCGCGATGCCCGCGTCGAGGTGTTGACGCAGGTGCACGACATCCTGACCCAAAGCCGTAGCCACACCGGAGATTCAGGCTGGGCGTTGAGTGTCGCCGCACAGCTGCACCGCGGGCCGGCACGGCAGGCCGAGGCCCGGAGTGGCGCCGACAAGCAGGCCGCACGATTGTCGTTGCTGGCCGGTTCCGTGTTGCATCTGGCACACGCCGTCATCGAGACCGACGAGCCGCTGGCCGAGCCGATCAACGGGGCGATCGACGACCTCGCCGATGACGAGCCCACCCCTGCCGCGGCCCACACGGTGTCGGCGCGCAGTCACCCGATGGCGGTGCCGCCCACCGGGGCGGCACTGCTGGCCGCCGCCATCGACCCCTGCATCGACGAACTGGATCGGGTCATTGAGCTCGCGCCGCGCTGACGCCTTCTTCGATCCGCTGACCGGTTTCGGGGTCGATGTTGTGCCAGTATTCGAACACCCGCGACAGCACCGGTTCTTTCACGCCGTTGCAGACATGCAGGACCACGTTGTGAACCAGGCGCCGGCGTTCCTCCTCATCCATGACGTCACGAATCAGGCTGCGCGCCTGACCCCAATCGTCGTCATCGGGATGCCGGGTGGCGGCCGCGCGCATCATCTCACCGTCGGCCGCCCAGACCACCTCGGCCGCCCGGGCCGGATCGGCCACCGGTCCGCCGGCGGTGTTGGGCGTGTACACCGGGTCGGATACGTTTTGCATCCGCATCCGCCCGTCCTTGGTGTAGCTGCGCACCGGCATCTTGGGCGCGTTCACCGGGATCTGGTGGTGGTTGACCCCGATCCGGGCCCGGTGCGCATCGGCGTAGGCGAAACTTCGGCCCAACAACAATCGGTCCGGGCTCAACCCGGTGCCGGGCACGATGTTGTGCGGCCCGAACGCGGCCTGCTCCACCTCGGTGTGATGGTCGGTGGGGTTGCGGTCCAACGTCAGCCGCCCCACCTCGATCAGCGGATAGTCCGCGTGCGGCCACACCTTGGTCACGTCGAACGGGTTGAACCGATAGGTCTTGGCGTCCTCGAACGGCATGATCTGCACGTAGAACGTCCAACTCGGAAATTCGCCGCGCGCGATGGCGTCGAACAGATCACGCTGGTTGCAGTCCGGGTCGACACCGGCGAGCCGGTCAGCTTCCTCCTGGGTCAGACACTGGATCCCCTGATCGGTTTTGTAATGGTATTTCACCCAACAGATCTCACTGCCGACATTGACCCAGCTGAACGTGTGCAGCCCGTAACCGTTCATGTGCCGGTACGTTTTCGGGATGCCCCTGTCACCCATCACCAACGTCACCAGATGCGCCGACTCCGGAGACTGGGTGAAAAAGTCCCACACCATGTTGTGGTCGTGGCAGTCATTGTCGGCGCGGCGCTTGTTCGCCCGGATCAGGTTGGGGAACTTGATCGGATCCCGGATGAAGAAGATCGGAACGTTGTTTCCGACGATGTCGTAATTGCCCTCCGAGGTGTAGAACTTCAGCGAGAACCCCCGGGTGTCACGCAGCGTGTCGGCGCTGCCGCGTTCACTGGCGTTGCCGGCCACCCGCGCGAACACGTCGGTCACCGCCCCCGGCTGAAACAGCGCCGCTCTGGTGTAGGCGCTGACGTCACCGGTGACCTCGAAGCGGCCGAAGGCACCGGTCCCCTTGGCGTGCGGCTGACGCTCGGGAACCCGCTCGCGGTTGAACGCGGCCAGTTGCTCGATCAGGTAGGTGTCCTGCAACAGGATCGGGCCGTTGGGCCCCAGCGTCAGCGACCGATCATCGCTCGGCGCCGGCGCACCCCCGTTCGTGGTGGTGAAATTGTCTGTCATGTCGCTACCTCTCCTCACCGTGAGCTGACTGGCATGGGTGTCACCCGCTACTGCGCGTAGGACTTTGCGCCCGTTCCGGCGAACCTGCCCCCCTCGACGATCAGGTACTCCGAGCGAATCGGCCGGCCGGCGAACCAGTCTTCAAGGATTTCCCGGGTGCCGGCGGCATAGCGGGCCTGCGCCGACAGGCTGGAACCCGAGATGTGCGGTGTCATCGCATGGTTGAGCATGCTGCGCCACGGGTGGTCGGCGGGCGGCGGCTGCGGGTACCACACATCCCCGGCGTAGCCGGCCAGCCGGCCGCTCTGCAACGCGGCCACAATCGCCCGCTGGTCGGTCTCCTCGGCGCGGGCGGTGTTGACGATGTAAGAGCCGCGCCGCATCGAACCCAGCAGCTTCTCGTTGAACATGTGGTGAGTCTGGGCGATCAGCGGTGAGTGGATCGAGACCACGTCCACCGAGCGGGCCAATGACTCGACGTCCGGGTGGTAGGTGACGCCCAACTGCTGCTCCAACTCCGGGGAGAGCCGGCGCACGTCGAAGTAGTGCAGCTTCACCCCGAACGGCTTCAGCCGCTGCAGCACCGCACGCCCGATCCGGCCGGCGGCGATCACCCCGACATCCATGCCCTCCAGATCGTAGGAGCGCTGCACGCAGTCGGCGATGTTCCACCCGCCGTCGACCACCACCTGATGTGACGGAACGAAATTGCGCACCAGCGCCAGGATCTGCATCACCGCGTGTTCGGCCACACTGATGCTGTTGCTCCAGGTCTCCTCGGCGACGGTGACCCCGCGGGCCTGCGCCTCGACCAGATCCACGTGGTCGGATCCGATTCCGGCGGTTAGCGCCAGCTTCAGCTTGGGGGCCTTGGCGAACCGCTCCTTGGTGATGTAGGCCGGCCAGAACGGCTGCGAGATCACGATGTCGGCATCGGGCAGCTCACGCTCGAACTCCGAGTCCGGACCGTCCTTGTCCGAGGTGACCACCAGTTCGTGGCCGTTGTCGGCGAAGAACTTCCGCAGCCCCAACGCCCCGGAGACGCAGCCGAGCAGCTCTCCGGGGGTGAAGTCGATCTGCGACGGGGTCGGCAGCGTGGATCCGTCGGGATAGCCGTCGATCACCGGGATGTTGTCACGGGCGTACTCCGGCGGGTATCCGTCGACCGGGTCCGGGTAGAGCACCATTAGGCACTTTGCCATGAGTTCCTCCTGAATTCGCCTCGATATCAGCGACTTTCAGTGTTGTCAGCCAGCTCGCCGGCGTCCAAGACCTGGCTCCGATCGGTTGATAGGCGAGACCTATCTGGCGAGGTCAGGTCAGTTGAACAGATCGGAGTGGTCTGCCTTGATCAGGTCCGCGCCCTTCTCACCGACCATGTAAACGCTGTTCTGGATGCGGCAGTCCGGGATGATCGGGATCACCGACGCGTCGATGACGCGGAGCCTGTCGACTCCGTGGACCTTCAGCCGCGGATCGACCACGCCCTGGTCGATGTGCTTGGACAGCCGGTTGGTTCCGCATGGGTGGTACGACGTCTGCACCCGGTCCTGAACCGACGTCCGCATCAGCTCATCGGAGTGCAACGGCATGTTCCACGGGTACTGCTCGACGACGAGGTCCTTGAAGCCATCGCCCTTGGTGAGGATGTCGTAGGCGAACCTGACGCCCTCCCGCAACGCGATGATGTCGAGCTCATTGGACAGGTAGTTCAGCTTGATGTCGGGCGCCATGAACGGGTCATCACTGCCGAGTGTCACCACGCCGCCGTCGTAGGTCGGGCGGACCAGGTCGACCATCACGGTGATGTGGTCACCGTCGGGCGGCGTCGGATATTGCCACTGGAATGCACTGCCGAACGCGGGGACGAAGTCGATCTCGAAGTGCGGTTGCCCCTCCGGGGAGAACGGGTCGACGCCGGCATTGGCGGCCTTGGCCTCGCGATACACCGGGTCGTTCTCCAGGTACTTGTCGATCCGGGGGAAACCAATCATCTCCAGCAGGCCCGAGCCCAGTGGGCCGGAATGGTCCTTCTCGTAGGCGGCGACCGCGGCGTCGTGCTTGGGACCGGGGCGCAGCAGGTCGCTGTCGAGGGCGAAGCCGTCCTTGATGCGCAGCACGAACGGCACCCCCGGGTGGTCGTAGAGGTGCTGGCCGACATGGCGCGAGTCCACCACCACGTCGATACCGTGCCGTGCCAATTCCCGGCCGGGACCGATGCCGCTGAGCATCAGCAGCTTGGGGCTCTCGAACACGCCTTGGGCGAGGATGACCTCGCGGTCGGCGTAGAAATCGACTTCGGTGCCGGCGGCGTCGATGATCGTCACACCCCTGCAGGTGCGGGTGGCGTAGTCGATGATCAGCCGCTTGGAACGCACCTCGGAGAGAATGGTGACGTTGGGCTTGTCCTTGACGAACAGAAAGCTGCCGGAGCGCACGCCGCGGTAGATGCTGTTGACCGCGTGGGTGAGGCCCTTCATCTCCCCGTCGTAGATGTTCTCGGTGAGCGGTTCGCCGCGCGACGTCCAGGCCTTGGTGACGGCATCGCGGAACGGCTGCAACTCCGGGATCAGGTTGTGCGAGACCGGTAGCGGTCCGCCCGGGCCGATCTTGGCCAGGTCGGAGGAGAACAACCCGGCGTCGTCGTGGTAGGTCGCGCTTTTGCGCAGGTATGGAAGCAGCGGTTCCCACGTCCAGTCCGAGCCGCCGTACTGGCCCCACCTGTCGTAGGTCGGCTTGCAGCCGGGGATCCAGCTGAAATAGTTCGCCGACGAGGAACCACCGAGGATCCTGCCGCGGGTGTCCTGCTTGTCGATGCGTTCCCAGACACCGCGGTTGACGAAAGTGGCCTTGTAGTCCCAATCATATTGGCTGTGGCGTAGTTCCATCGCCGTTCCCGGGGTGGTGACGCCGGCCAGATCCCACGGGTTGCCGACACCCGCCTCGACGACCAGAACGTTGACGTCGCTGTTCTCGGCCAACCGGCCGGCGACGACGCAACCGGCCGTACCTCCCCCGACGACGACGAAGTCGTAGTGCTTCCCAACGGTCATGGCGTCCTCCCAGTTGATCGACTGCACCTAGCAGCGTGCTGCCCGATGCGGGCCGGCGGCTACGGAGTCGGCTCCGAGGTTTGCCCTCGCACTTTGGTGCCCGCTACATGCGCATGATGGAAAGCTCAAGCGCCCACCACAATTCGATGAGCACCTCGGTGTCGCGCAGGCTGGATCCGGTCAGCTCCTCGAACCGGGCCAGCCGATAGCGCACGGTGTTCTGGTGGACGAACAACCGCGTCGCGGTGCGCTCCACATGCATGCCACAGGCCAGGTAGGCCCGCAGTGTGGCGATCAGATCTTCGGCGGATCCGCCGACCGCGAGCGGCTTGAGGTAGCGGCGCCGCAGAATCGCCCCGATGTCGGTGTCCACCGCCACCGCCGAGCGCAAGCCCAGCGACTCCAAGTCGTAGGCTCCGATCAGCTTGCACGCCTGCACCGTGACCAGCGCACGCGCCGCCAGCCGGTACGACTCGGCCAGCCGCTCCAGCTGCCGCGACGGCCCGTAACCGACCTGTCCGTCGACGTCGCGGGGCGGTGCATCGGTGAGCAGCCCCGCCAGGTGGCCGTCGACGATCGCACACAACCCATGCCGCTGCCGGTCCTGCGAGCTGAAGCCCAATGTCTGTTCGAAGCGGTGCGGCGGGATGCCGTCGCCCGGCCGCCCACGCACGGCGACGAACTCGCCGGCGGGGTCCAGGCCGTACATCTCGGCTCGCATCCGCAGTTCGGTGCAGGGCACCAGCCCCAGCAGCACATCCCGGACGAATCGGGGGCGGCCGGTGTCCCGCGCATCGGTCACATCGAGCTCGGCCCGTCGATACCCGGCGACGGTCGCCGACAGTGCCGCCGCCGAGGACGCCAGCATCGATTCGGTGAAACCCCAGAGCTCGCCGTCGTCGGCCGGTTGCCGCCCGGAGAGCTCACGCACCCCGGCGACCAGGGATTCGACACCGATCCGCCAGGCCCGTATCACGTCATCGAGCGGGATCCCGTTGCGCTGCTGGCGCTCTCCGGCCGAGGCGAACGCGGTGAGGTCATCGTCGCTGGTCGCGGTGGGGCCGGGCCGGACCGAACGCAGCACCCACTCCACCTGGAGCCGGATTCCCGCGTCGAGGTCCTGTTGCGGTATTGCGCGATACCCCGGCAGGCTCGCCACGACGGCATCGCTGATCCGGGCCACGATGTTGTGGTGGTCACTGAGCAGTGAGTCGAGGATCGCCATCGTCATTCCTGAGGTATTCGCCGGTGCTGGACTGATTTTCAGTCTCACGGCGTGACGGGCGAGCTGTCCAAGACGTGGCTTCGACCGGACGATAGGCGCTGCCGATCAAGCGCGGGGGGGCGGCGCCGAAGTCGGCTTCGCGCGCCACCTGCAGCAGCGCGCGGGCCAGCACCGAACCCGGCTGGGCCGCACTGGTGACCAGGGCGACCCGGGCGGTCAGTTCCGGATCGTGCAGCCGCAGCGTGACGGTGCCGGGCAACCGCACCGCACGCACCCAGGTCTGCGGCACGATGGTGGCCCACCGCCCGGTGGTCACGTGGGCGAGCAACGCCACGAAGGAGTCGGTCTCCAGCCGCGGGGTCAGTTCGAGGCCCCGGCTCGCCAGCGCATCGTCGATCAGCTTGCGGCCGCGCATCCCTTCGGCCAGCAGGCACATCGGCAGCTCGAGCACGTCCGGCCAACTGATCGTCTCGGTCTGGCCGGTGAGCAGTTCGCTGCCGGCGACCAGCACCTGCTGTTCGTCATAGAGCGGGGTGACCGTCAGGTCCGCGGTGTCGTCGCGGTCGGGGTAGATGATGCCGGCGTCCAGCTCGAAGCGGCGCACCCGCTCGGCGATCTGCGCGGTGCGCAGGCTGGTCTCCAGCTGCACCCGCACCAGCGGGTGCGCCGCGGAGAACGGGTCGGACAACAGCGCGACGGTGCCGGCCGCGGCGGGAATGACCCCGATGCGCAGTTCCCCGGTGAGGCCGGTCTGCAGCGCGGTCACCTCGTGTGTGAGTGCGTCGCGGTCGGCCAGGATGCGCCGCGCCCACAGCACCAGCCGCTCACCTTCGGGGGTCAGGCCCTCATACTTCTGGCCGCGCCGCACCAGCGGGACCTTCAGCTCCTGTTCCAGCTTGCGGATGGCCTCCGACAGCGCCGGCTGCGAGACGTAGCAGGCGGCCGCGGCCCGCGCGAAATGCCGTTCCCGGGCCAGCGCCACGAAGTACTCGAGTTGGCGGAACAGCATGGCCTATTCGATCACGCCCTGCCTGGCCCCGCACCGGCTCGCGGGCGCACAAACGCGAAATGCCCCGGCGAACCGGGGCATTTCGGGTGTGCTGCTGTGACGACTACGGCGCGACGTCTGTGAGCAGGCCGAGGTCCAGCGCGCTGTACAGGCCGGCGTCGGCCAGGTCGTCCAGGGCCGTAGCCGGGACAGCGTCCGAGAAGTCGGTCGGGGTGAACGAGTCCGCCATCCACGAGATGTCGAAGGTGCCGAACGGCGTTTTCAGCATGTCGACGATGTCACCGTCTTCGGTGCCCGGGTCGTAGTACAGGTTGGTGAAGCCGAAGCCCAGCTGGTCCTGGTCGTAGACGGCTCCGTCGGCGGTGACGAACTGGTCGTCGATCCCGCCGAACAGCGACTGGGTGACGTAGTTGGTGCCGGTCAGCGTGTCGCCCGCACTGTTGGTGAAGCTGACGTCGTTAACCTGCCAGGTCTGCGAGTACGGGTCGTCGTCGGCCAGCAGCACCGCATTGTCGTCGAGGTTGCCGTAGTCCGGCGTCCAGGTCAGGTCGGTGGTGTCGCCGTCCACGCCCAGGTTCAGCGCGCTGTACAGGCCGGCGTTCTGCAGCGTCTCCAGCGGTGAGGCGGCCTCCAGACCCTCCACGTCAATCGGGGCGAACGACGCCGCCATCTGCGAAATGTCGAAGGTGCCGAACGGCGTCTTCAGCATGTCGACGGCATCCTTGCCGTCGC
>CAYNJD010000107.1:0-5857 GCA_964397355.1 uncultured Mycobacterium sp.
CCACCGTCGACCCGGACGATGTGGCGGCGGCGATCCTGGCCGTGCTCGGATCCCGCGCCGCGCGCCGGTCGGTGCCCCGCTGGCTGGCACCCGCCTGGTCGGCGACGGCGTTCGTGCCGGAGCGGCTGCACAACGCGGCCCGGCGGCTGCTCGACGATCGCCGGGCGCTGACCTCGATCGACACCGCGGCCCGCGGCGGCTACATCGCGCGGGTGAACCGGCAGGCCGCAGCGCATCACGCCGGTCACGGGGAGCCGGCACCGTGACCCGGCGTGAGCCGCGCGTCATCGTGATCGGTGCGGGTGTCGCCGGTATCACCACCGCCTATGTGCTGCGCGAGCGCGGATTCACCGATATCACCGTGTTGGAGAAGGGATCCGACGTCGGCGGTGTCTGGTATTGGAATCGCTATCCGGGGCTGCGGTGCGACGTGCCGTCGCAGATCTACCAGTTCGGGTTCGCGCCGAAACCCGACTGGCGCGACACCTGGGCCACCGGTCCGGTGATCCAGCGCTACCACCGCGACGTCGTCGACCGACTCGGGCTGGCGCCGTTGATTCGGCTCGACACCGAGGTGACCGCCGCGGAATGGGATGAGCGCCGACGCTGGTCCGTCACCACCGCCGCCGGCGAACGGCTGGCCGCCGACTTCGTGATCTGCGCGACCGGCGTGCTGCACCACCCGTTCATCCCCGACATCCCGGGCCTGTCCGACTTCACCGGCCCGGTGGTGCACACCGCCCGCTGGGACGGCGACCTCGATACCGGCGGCAAGCGGGTTGCGGTGATCGGCACCGGATCCACCGGGGTGCAGGTGGTCTCGGCGCTGCAGCCGGGCGCGGCGTCGATCGACCACTATGTGCGTTCGGCGCAGTGGATCCTGTGGGCGCCCATGGCGCTGCGACAGCTTCCGGGTGCAGCCGCGGTGCTGGCGAGGTTCCCGAAGCTGCACCGGGCACTGTACCGGCTGCTGGCCTTGGGTGGGTCGGCCCTGCTGACCGATGTCACCACCCGCCCGTCGTGGCGCCGCCGGGCGGTGCAGGCCTACGCTCGGGCGTGCCTGCGAATCCAAGTGCGCGACAAGAGGTTACGGGCCAAACTTCAGCCCGGCTACCAGCCGCTGTGTAAGCGTCAGGTGATCTCGGGAAGCTACTACCGGGCGATCCGCGCCGACAACGCCGACCTCGTCACCGATGGCATCGCCGAAGTGACCCCGTACGGCATCCGCACCGCCGACGGCACCCACCGCGCCACCGACGTCGTCGTGCTGGCGACCGGATTTCACGCCCACAACTACATGCGCCCCATGCGGTTGATCGGCAGGGACGGGATCAGCATCGACGACGCCTGGGCCAAGGGCCCGCGGGCCTACCGGATGACCGCGATCCCCGGATTTCCCAACCTGTTCACGGTGTTGGGCCCCAACTCGCCCACCGGGTCGATCTCACTGCAGTACACCTCGGAGGTGACCGCACACTACATCGCGCAGTGGCTGGAGAGGTTCCGGGCCGGGGAGCTGACCACCGTCGAGGTCACCGATCAGGCGACCAGCCGGTTCAACGACGACGTCGCCGCCGCGATGGGCCCCACGGTGTGGAACACCGGCTGCAACTCGTGGTATCTGACCGAAGGCGGTGCCGTCGACCTGTGGCCGTTCGACCGCACCGCGATGAAGGCGATGCTGGCCAGCCCGGACCCGGCCGACTTTCACCTGAGCTGATTCGGCTCTCAGCCGTCGCCGCGGGCGATCGGCCGGGACGGATCCGAACTCCACTGCGACCACGACCCCGGGAACAGCGCGGCCGAGCGGCCGGCGGCGGCCAGCGCCGCCACGATCACGGTGGCGCTGATGCCCGAACCGCAGTAGGCGCCCACCGTGTCGTCGGCGCCGACGCCGCGCTCGGTAAGCAACCCGGCCAGTGCGTCGTCGGGCAGGAACGTTCCGTCGGCGGCCAGCAAGGCGGTGAACGGCAGGTTCTTCGCCCCCGGAATGTGGCCGGCGGCCGCGTCGACCGGTTCGTGGTCGGCGCGGAAGCGCTCCGGGTTGCGGGCGTCGAGCAGCGCCAGTGCGCCGGAACGGGCGCCGTCGCCGGCCTCGTCGGCGGTCAGCGTGGGCCGGATGCCGTCGTAGAGGTCTTCGGGCAGCAGGGTGACGTTGCCCGGTACGGCAGTGACCTCGCCGGTCTCCAACGCGCCGCCGGCGGCCGTCCAGGCCGGCAGCCCACCGTCGAGAATGCGGACGTCGGTCAACCCGGAGGTGGTCAGCAGCCACCACAACCGCCCGGATGCGGCCCGATACCAGTCGTCGTAGATCACCACCGGCGTGGTGCGCCGCACTCCCCAGCGGCGGGCGGCGGCCTCCAGGTTGCGGCCGGTCGGTAGCGGGTGGCGGCCCCGGCCGGTGACGGAGTGATCGGACAGCTCGTCTTCCAGCGAGACGTACACCGCGCCGGGCAGGTGCCCCTGCAGATATGCCGGATGGCCGTCCGGAGCCTCCAGGCTCCAGCGGACGTCGAGGATGGTCACCGGATCACCGGCCCGCAGTAGCTCAGCGAGCTCGGCGGCGGTGATCAGGACCTTGGAGCGCGGGTCCACCGCGAAGACCGGCTCAGTAGTTGTTGCAGGAGCCGGCGACCTGGGTGATGGTGCCCATGTACTGCTGGGCCTCCGGCATGGCCTGGATTTGGTTGGCGATGCGCTGCCGCTTGTCGGGCGGCGAGGACAGGAACGACCGCAGCCAGGTCTGGGCCACCGGGGAGGCGTTGAACTCCGCGGCCGCGGCCGGGTTCTCGGCGTTCAGTGCCGCCGACACCTGCGAATAGTTGCAGGTGGTGTTGATGATCGGCCCGAGGTCGGGATCCGCGGCGGCGATTCCGGCCCCGGCGGACAGCGACAAAGCCAGACTGCCGGCTGCGGCAGCGATCCTGGTCAACGACAGAGTGGCCATGTTGCAGACGCCTTTCCCCAGTGCACCTTTTACGTGGATACGAAGAGCTACTTCAAAGACGGACCAAGCTTAGCGGACCGCCGGTTATGTCGCCGAAGTCGCAGGTCGCGGGATTCTCGGTGCGTTACGGGCCCTGTCCTGGCTCGGTGCGCCACCATGGTGTGGGCTGCCGCGCCGCCCAGCCGTTGACACCCTCCAGCTCGGCGGCCAGCGAAACCAGCAGGCCGTCGCTGTTGGCCGGCCCCATCAGCTGCACCCCGATCGGCAGGCCGTCGGAGGTGAAGCCGGCCGGCACGTTGACCGATGGCCAGCCCAG
Source organism: uncultured Mycobacterium sp. (assembly GCA_964397355.1). Taxonomy (GTDB): domain Bacteria; phylum Actinomycetota; class Actinomycetes; order Mycobacteriales; family Mycobacteriaceae; genus Mycobacterium. The sequence goes on from CAYNJD010000107.1 coordinate 3,264, forward strand.
CAGGTTCCACGGCCAGGTGACGGGGCAGGCCGCGATCATGGCGCGGTCGGTCTCGAAGGAGTTCAGGTCGTCGAAGGCGTGTACCAGCGGCGGCGGTTGGGCCGTGGTGGGCGCCAGCACGACGTCGACGATGCGGAAGATCGAGCCCACCCGGCGCTGGTCCTTTGCCTCGTGAGCGCGGGCCTTACGCAGCACGGCCTGCGACAACAGCCGGCCGATGCGCATGTTGGCCAGGGTCCGCGGGTCGAACTCGACCCCGCCGCCGAGGCCGCTCCCGGTGGTCAGCACGCCCGCGGTGGAGCGGGACAGGAAGTTCCACGACAGCCGCAGTCCGTAGTCGGGATTTCCCGGGACCACGGCGTGCCCCAGTAACCGCAGCTGCTCGGCGACGCGATCCAGCGCGGCCTTGATCTCCGGGTGCAGCCGGGCGGGGAACCCGTTGTAGGGGAAGCGGGTGGAGACCGCGATGCGCAGCTGCCCCGGCCCGCTGCGCACGTGGTCGGACGCCCTGATCGGCGGTGGCTTGTGCAGGTCACCGTCGGCGTTGCCGGAGGCCGCGTCCAGCACCAGTGCCGCATCCTCGACGGTGCGGGCCAGCACACCGTTGACGGTGATCCCGTTGAACGCCTCCGGTAGCGGCCAGGTGGAGATGCGGCCGCGCTGGGGTTTGATGCCGACCAGATGCGTCCACGCGGCGGGGATGCGGACGCTGCCGGCCCCGTCGGAGCCGATCGCCGCGGCGACCAGGCCCGCGGCGACCGCGGCGGCGCTGCCCCCCGACGACCCGCCCGGGGTATGCCGGCGCGACCACGGGTTGCGGGTGTGACCGAAGCCGGGACCGCTGGTGAACGGCCACTGGGCCAGCTCGCAGGTGTTGGTCTTACCGACGATCACCGCGCCGGCGGCTTTGAGCCGTCGCACCACCTCGGCGTCGCTGCGGGCGGGCTCGACGTATCCGGAGGTGCCGAAAGAGGTGGGTACACCCGCGATGTCGGTGTCGTCTTTTACCGCGATCGGCACGCCCAGCAGCGGGGCACGGTGACCGGCGGCCCGGCGGCGGTCGGCCTCGGCGGCGCCGAGCAACGCCGAGTCGGTGAACACCACCCGGAAGGCGTTCAGCGTGGACTGGCTGGCGTCGATGGCGTGCAGGGCGCGGCGCACCAGGTCGACCGAGGTCACCTCGCCGCTGGCCAGCTGGTAGAGCTGTTCGGTGAGGGTGGGAAAGCGGGTGCCGGACGCCGCGGGCGGGTAAGTCATCGGTGACGAGACTATCGGCGTGCCACGCCGGTGGTCGTCCTCGCAACCCTTCCGCCGCGATGCGAAACTGATGCGATGCGGCTGTACCGGGACCGGGCGGTGGTGCTGCGCCAGCACAAGCTCGGCGAAGCCGACCGGATCGTCACTTTGCTCACCCGCGACCACGGGCTGGTCCGCGCGGTGGCCAAGGGTGTGCGCCGTACCCGCAGCAAGTTCGGCGCCCGGCTGGAGCCGTTCGCCCACATCGACGTGCAGCTGCATCCGGGCCGCAACCTCGACATCGTCACCCAGGTGGTGTCGGTGGACGCGTTCGCCAGCGCCATCGTCAGCGACTACGGCCGCTACACCTGCGCTTGCGTGATGCTGGAGACCGCGGAGCGGCTCGCGGGCGCCGAGCGCGCCCCGGCGACGGCGCTGCACCGGCTCACGGTCGGTGCGCTGCGGGCGGTGGCCGACGGCAGCCGTCCCCGCGAGCTGGTGTTGGACGCCTACCTGCTGCGCGCCATGTCGGTGGCCGGCTGGGCGCCGGCGCTGACCGAGTGCGCCCGCTGCGCCACTCCCGGGCCGCACCGGGCGTTTCACATCGCTGCCGGCGGCAGCGTCTGCGGCCACTGCCGCCCGGCCGGTGCGACCACCCCGCCGCTGGGCGTGCTGGACCTGATGTCGGCGCTGCACGACGGGGACTGGCAGGCCGCCGAGCTTTCCACGCCGGCCCACCGCAGCCACGCCAGCGGGTTGGTGGCCGCCCATCTGCAATGGCATCTGGAGCGCCGGCTGCGGACGTTGCCGCTGGTGGAACGCGTCCAGCGGGCAGCAGTCGAGAGCCACGGCGAGGTTGATGCGCCACCTGATGCGGAGTTCACCGCCACCGGCAGCGACGGCTGACCGCGCCGGGGCACCGACTCTGGCAATTGTGTCCGTTTCCGTGGACCGTTCGCGCTTCGGCGGTAGGCTGATGCGACTTCACGATCCGAAGGCTCAATCAGGAAGGCAGGCCGAATGATTCACGACACCGGGTGGGGGCGCTGGGCCCACGGCACCGCGCCGCGATACGCGGCCGGCATCGGAGCAGCGGCGGGAGCGCTGCTCGTCGCGGGAATGATCCCGGCGGTGGGCCCGGTAGCGCAGGCGGGCTTCGAATCCGCCCCGGGTGTCGGGATCATGACGCCGCTGCCGGTTCACGGCCCCGGCGCTGACGGTGCCGATGGTGCTGACGGTGCTGATGGTGCCGATGGGGCTGACGGTGCCCCAGGTGCCGGCGGTCAGGGCGGCAAGGGAGGTAAGGGCGGCAAGGGCGGCCAAGGCGGTAAAGGTGGCCAGGGCGGTAAGGGCGGCCA
>CAYNJD010000107.1:5957-9949 GCA_964397355.1 uncultured Mycobacterium sp.
AGGGCGGCAAGGGCGGCCAAGGCGGTAAAGGTGGCCAGGGCGGTAAGGGCGGCCAAGGTGGCAAGGGCGGCGACGGCGGCAACGGCGGTGCTGGGGGCGCCGGTGGTGCCGGCGGCCAGCCCGGAGCGGGCGGTGCCGGTGGCGCGGGCGGGGCGCCCGGACCGGGCGGAAAGCCCGGCCAGCCCGGAAAGCCCGGTCAGCCAGGGCACGCCGGCTGAGTTCGGTCAGCACGACCATCCCGACCGTCCGGCGCGACGCTTCGATGCCAATCACGCCCGGCGAGTCGGTCAAAACAAGCCCGGCATAGAGTCTGACTCGATCGCTCGGGGGCAATGCAGCAAGGAGCCACAAAGAAGTGACTGAGAACCCACGCGCAGACGTCGTATCCCGGCAGTATGAGCGGTGGACCTATCCGCCACCGATCCACGACCTGCAGGCGTGGTCGGCCGGAAACTGGGAGTGGTTCGACCCGAGCCATGCGCACCGGGTGCTGTGGCCGGATCGGGAGTATCGGCCCGACCTCGACATCCTCATCGCGGGGTGCGGCACCAACCAGGCCGCGGTCTTCGCCTACAACAACCCCAAGGCCAGGGTGGTGGCCGTCGACATCAGCCAGGCGTCGCTGGGGCATCAGCAATACCTCAAGGACAAGCACGGGCTGTGGAATCTGGAGCTGCACCAGCTCCCGATCGAGGAGCTGTCGACGCTCGGCCTCGACTTCGACCTGGTGGTGTCGACCGGCGTGCTGCATCACATGGCCGACCCGAAGGTGGGCATGAAGGCGGTGGCCGACTGCCTGCGGCCCGACGGGGTCGCCGGCATCATGCTGTACGCGCGCTACGGCCGGATCGGCATCGAGATCCTCGAGTCGGTCTTCCAGGACCTGGGCCTGGAACAGAACGACGCGTCGATCCAGACGGTCCGGCAGGCCATCCGGCTGCTCTCGGCGGACCACCCCGTCCGGCCGTATTTGAAGATCGCGCAGGACTTGTCCTCGGACTCGGGCCTGGTGGACACCTTCCTGCACGGCCGGCAGAAGAGTTACGACGTCGACGGCTGCATCGACCTGGCCACCTCGGCCGGGCTCGACTTCCAGGGCTGGCTGCTCAAGGCGCCGTACTACGCCCACGACGTGTCCGCGCCGGGCGGCGCCTTCTTCGACGCGGTGAACGCGCTGCCGGAGGCCAAGATCTGGTCGGTGATGGAGCGCATCCACACGCTCAACGCACGGCACTTCTTCATGGCATGCCGCCCCGACCGGCCCAAGAGCAGCTACGCCGTCGACTTCTCGACGCCCCAGAGCCTCGACTATGTGCCGCTGTTCCGCTGGAAATGCGGACTGAACGGCAACGAGATCTTCCGGCCGGGCTGGCGCATGCCGCTGAACCCGGCGCAGCTGCCGTTCGTCCAGAGCATCGACGGCCGCCGGAGCATCCGTGAGATCGCCGCGAACCTGGCGAATGCCGGCGGGCCGTCCCGCGCGAGCGCGGCCGACCTGGAGAAGTTCGGCCGCAAGCTGTTCCAATCGCTGTGGCGGCTCGACTTCGTCGCGATGGACCTGAGTACCGATTCCTGATCGTCGGGACTACGGGTAAGCCGCCGCGGCGCAGGCACGGTCGCCGCGGACGGCGTCGTGCCGGTCGGGGAGGATGGAACAGATGGTGTTGAATCGGGCCGGTCGGAAGGGCGCCTTCCCGCAGCTTCCCGCGGCGCCCGACGACTACCCGGTGTTCCCGGACAAGTCCACCTGGCCGGTGGTTTTCCCGGAACTGCCGGCGCCGCCGGGCGGTGGGCCGTGCCGTCCGCCGCAGCACACCTCCAAGGCCGTCGCGCCGCAGATCCCGGCCGAGGCGCTGCCCAACCACGTCGCGGTCGTCATGGACGGCAACGGCCGGTGGGCCACCCAGCGGGGCCTGGGCCGTACCGAGGGCCACAAGATGGGCGAGGCGGTACTGATCGACATCACCTGCGGCGCAATCGAACTCGGTATCAAATGGCTGACCGTGTACGCATTTTCCACGGAGAACTGGAAACGCTCGGCCGAAGAGGTCCGGTTCCTGATGGGGTTCAACCGCGAAGTGGTGCGCCGCCGTCGGGAGAACCTCAACGCGATGGGGGTGCGGATGCGCTGGGTGGGCTCCCGGCCGAAGATGTGGCGCAGCGTCATCAAGGAATTCGAGATCGCCGAGGACATGACCGTCGGCAACGACGTCATCACCATCAACTACTGCGTCAACTACGGCGGGCGCACCGAGATCGCCGAAGCCGCCCAGGCCATCGCCGCCGAAGCCGTCGCGGGCAAGCTCAACCCGAACCGGATCACCGAGGCCACCGTCGCGCGGCACCTGCACCGGCCCGACATGCCCGACGTCGACCTGCTGATCCGCACCTCTGGCGAGCAGCGGTCGTCCAACTTCATGCTGTGGCAGGCCGCCTACGCCGAGTACATCTTCCAGGAGAAGCTGTGGCCGGACTACGACCGCCGCGACCTGTGGGAAGCCTGTCAGCAGTACGCCTCGCGGCAGCGCCGGTTCGGGACGGCGTGATGGCCGGGTTGGCCGACCGTCTCGCCGCGGCGCTCGCCGAGGTGCTGCCCACCGACGCCGAACCCGACGGTGCGCTGACCGTGCGCCACGGCGGCACGCTGGCCTCACTGCGGGTGGTGCCGATCACCGACGACCTGGAACTGGTGTCGCTCACCCAGATCCTGGCCTGGGATCTGCCGCTGACCAAAAAACTGCGGCAGCGGGCGGCCGAGCAGGCACGCCTGAGCCAACTCGGGACGGTCACGCTGGTCGAGAAGAACACCAAGACCGCAGATGCGTTGCTGCGCTACAACTTTCCCGGCTCGGGCCTGACCGGCGACGCGCTGTCCACGCTGGTGCTGCTGGTGCTGGCCAAAGGTGTCGACATCCGCGACGCCCTCACCGACTGAGCGGCCGGGATCACTTGCGGCAGTCGGGGCAGGTGCCGAAGATCTCGATGGTGTGGCCGACGTCGGAGTAGCCGTGCTCGGCGGCGATCCGCGCCGCCCAGGCCTCGACCTCGCGATCGCCCACCTCGACGGTGGCGCCGCAGCCGCGGCACACCAGGTGGTGGTGATGATGTTCCGAGCAGCGCCGGTACACCGATTCGCCGGTGTCGGCGCGCAGCGTGTCGACCTGGCCGGCCGACGCCATCGCCTGCAGGGTGCGGTAGACCGTGGTCAGCCCGATGTTCTCGCCGCGTTCCCGCAGCACGTCGTGCAGTTCCTGGGCCGAGCGGAAATCGTCGATGGTTTCCAGCAGTGCCGAGATCGCCGCGCGCTGCCGGGTGGAGCGCACCCCGGGGGCGCTCAACGGTCCTCGCCGGCGTGGGCGACCGCGTCGATGACGATGTGCGCCAGGTGGTGGTCGGCCAACCGGTAGAGCACTTCGCGGCCCGACCGTTCCCCGGTGACCACGCCGGCCGATTTGAGGATCTTCAGGTGCTGGCTGACCAGCGGCTGCGGCACCCCGAGCGCGTCGACGAGTTCGTGGACGCAGCGCTGCGACTCCTGCAGTTGCAAGACGATCGCGATGCGCACCGGCGCGGCCAGTGCTCGCAGCAATTCCCCGGCGGCGTCGAGGATTTCCCGCGGCGGCGTCGCCGGGAAGGCGGGCCCGGTGTGTTGGTGGTCGTCGGCTACCAGACCGGATGCTGCGGGGGACATGCCACCACCTCCACCGTGTTGGAAACCGTTTTCAGCTGGCTCCACTGTTCCATGCGTAATGATGCATGTCAAAGATCCCAGGACGGGGTCGATACGATGTCTGATGCTTTGCGTGTCGGCCTTGCCGGCACGGTCCCGACAAGACAGGAGTGCACCCCCTCGTGGCGTCCGTCATCGACACCGTCGTCAATCTGGCCAAGCGCCGCGGTCTGGTCTTCCCGGCCGGCGAAATCTACGGCGGCACCAAATCCGCCTGGGACTACGGCCCACTCGGGGTGGAGTTCAAGGAGAACATCAAACG
>CAYNJD010000108.1:0-9809 GCA_964397355.1 uncultured Mycobacterium sp.
CCGCGGCGGCTCCCCCGGCCACGGCCCCGCCGCCGCTGGCACCGGCGGCCACCGTGGCCGGCGGCGTCCCGGTGATGCCCCCGCCGCTGTCCGGGGCGGAGGCGGGCGCCTTCCCCTACCTGATCGGCGGCGGTCCGGTGTCGGGAGCAACCGCCACGATGCGCGTCAGCGCCCCCGCGGCCGCCCACCGGTCCGGGGCCACCACCGCCGCGGCCACCGCCACCGCGAGCAGGCAGGCACGCCGGCAACGCCAGCGCGAGGCGCTGACGGATCCCGGCAACCGCTACGAATACCTCGATTCGGACGACGCGACCGCGGCGTCGGCGAGCGGCGCCGGCCAGATGGGATTCCCGGGCACCGTGCGCCATGAGACCGGTTCTGCGGTAACTGGATTGACGACACTGGCCGAGAGCAACGCGGGTGAGGGCCCGTCCGTCCCGATGTTGCCGCGCACCTGGGAGCCCCCCGAAGACCCGGAGATCTGACGGGTCAGCGGCCCAGCAGCCGCATCTTCTGCTCGTTGTACTCGTCGTTGGTGATCAGCCCGCGGTCGCGCAGTTCGGCGAATTCGCGGATCTCCGCGGCGATGCCCATCGTCGTCGGCCCGGGCCCGCCCTCGCCGCCGTCGCCGGTCTGCGGATCGGCGGCCGAGCCGGCCGCCGCGCGCTGCGGCAGCTGGACCTTGGCCGTGGTGTCGGCGGTATCGGCGCCGCCGCGGCTGCGGCTGACCGAACCCGCCAGTGCGCTGCCGCCCATGCCCGCCAGCGCCATCTGGCTGAACGCGCTGCCGGCGCCGGCGAGCGAGGCCGCCGGCGCGCCCCCGACACCCGGCCCGGCCAGCGGCGTCGTGTAGGACAGGGTCTTGATCTCCGGGGCGTTGGCGGCCCAGTTGATCGGCACCGACAGCTTCCCCGCCGAGATCGCCTCCCCCCTCGTCGCCGACATCGACACCGAATTCGCCGACGACAGCGCATCGCCGATGAAGCCACCCGGCCGTGACGGGGTCAACGGCGAGAATAGGTCGATGTTGTGCAGGATCTCGTACTCCACCCTCTCCAATTGATCCTGTTCGGCCAGGATCTGCCGGGTGCTGCCGTCCGCCGCCGTCCAGGCGCCGGCCGAGATACCGACGCCGACCGACGACGCGGCCAGGGAGGTCGCCGCGATCAGGTTCAGCCCGAGCAGGTCGGGTACGGTCTCCTGGGCCACCCCGGTCGCGGCCGCCGCACCCGCCTGCAGCATGGTGTTCTGCGGAGATCCGACGATCCCCGAGGCCAACTGCCCCAGTAGCGACTGCACATTCGTCGACGACGAGGTCGCCTCGGCCGCGCCGGTCGCGGCGGCCTGACCGGCCGGCCCGGCGGGATTGCTGGTCTGCGGCGGCTCGGTGAACGGGGCAAGCCCCGTCGCGGCGGCCGACGACGCGGCGTAGGAGTACATCGCGGCGGCGTCCTGCGCCCACATCTCGCCGTAGGCGGCCTCGTTGGCGGCGATCGCCGCGGTGTTCTGACCCAGGACGTTGGTGGCGACCAGCAGCAGCAACTGTGCCCGGTTGGCCGATACCACCGCGGGCGGCACCGTCGCGCTGAACGCCGCCTCATAGGCTGCGGCCGCCGCGCTGGCCTGAGCCGCCGTCTGGTCGAGCTGCGCCGCGGTGGCGGCCATCCAGGCCGCGTACCGCGCCGCTGCCTGCGTCAGCGCCACCGACGCCGGCCCCCGCCAGGACTGGCCGGTCAACTCGGCGATCACCGATTCATACGACGTGACCGCGGAGTGCAGTTCGGCGGACAACGTTCCCCAGGCCGCGGCGGCCGCCCGCATCGGCCCGGAGCCGGGGCCGGTATAGATCCGCAGGGAATTCACTTCCGGCGGCAATGCACCGTAGTTCATCCACCGACCCCCTCCCTGGGCACAACTCGACCTGCCGACACCGATGTGTGTATTTGTAGCCCGAAAAGGTGCCGATAAACCGGGAATTCCAGATTTGCGGAAGCGGGGTCCGGCCTGCTTGGCGAGATGGTGGTCACAGCCGCACGCTGCGATAACATGCGCGCGTGCGGATGCTGATCACCGCGTTTCGTGACCTGCAGTGGCGGCTGCGCCGGTTCATCGTCGCCGCCGTCGGCACCGCGATGGTGTTCGCGCTGACGCTGGTGCTGGCCGGGCTGACCCACGGTTTCCGGGTCGAGGCCGAGCACGTGGTCGATTCGCTGGGCATCGACAGCTACCTGATTCAGACCGCCGCGGTGGGCCCGTTCATGGGCTCGTCGCGGTTCCCGCAGGCCGAAGTCGGCGACGTCGCAAAGATTTCCGGGGTCGAGGCGGCGCTGCCGGTGGTGTACGGCAACACCATCCTGCAGGACGGCGAATCACCGCAGAACGTCAACATCTACGGCGTGCCCAGAGCCGCGATGCCCCCGATCAGCACCGGGCGCGCACCCACCGAGCCCAACGAGATAGCGATGTCCACCACGCTGCAGCGCGGGGTCGGCGACGAGGTCGAACTGGGCGCGGGCAAACTGCGGATCGTCGGACTGGTGGAGAAGTCGACGACGCTGGCCGGCCAGCCCAACGCGTTTCTGACGGTGCGGGGCGCGCAGCGGCTGATGTACTCCGGGCAGCCGGTGGCCTCCGCCATCGGCCTGCGGGGTGATCCCGCGACGGTGCCGGAGGGCTACCGGGTGGTAGACCGCGCCGCCGCCGTCGACGACATGGTGCGCCCGCTGGCCGGGGCGCAGATGGCGCTGTCATACATGTCGGTGCTGCTGTGGGGCGTCGCCGCGCTGATCGTGGGCTCGCTGATCTACCTGTCGGCGCTGGAGCGCACCCGCGACTTCGCGGTGTTCAAGGCGCTGGGCGTCACCACCGGGATGGTGCTGGCCGGGCTGGCGCTGCAGGCGGTGATCGTCGCGGTGGCCGCGGCGGTGCTCGGCGGGGTGCTGGCGGTGGCAATCGGGCCGGCCTTTCCGATGCTGGTGGCGGTGACCGCCTCGTCGTTCGGGCTGCTGGTGCTGACCGCGGTGGCGATCGGCCTGCTGGCCAGCCTGGCCGGGCTGCGGCACGCGGTGGCCGTCGATCCGGTGCTGGCGTTCGGGGGTCCGTGAGCCATGGGCGACCTGCGGATCAGCGATCTGGTGATCGAATACGCCACCGGCAGCGGCGAACCGATCCGTCCCATTCACGGGCTGAGTCTGGAGATCCCGGCCGGATCGCTGGTCGTGGTGCTGGGACCCAGCGGGTGCGGCAAGACCACGCTGCTGTCGTGTCTGGGCGGCATCCTGAGCCCCACCAGCGGCCGCATCCAGTTCGGCGCCACCGATGTCACCGCGCTGAGCCGCCGCGACATCACCTCCTACCGGCGGCGCACCGTCGGCATCGTCTTTCAGGCGTTCAATCTGGTGCCGAGCCTGACCGCGCTGGAGAACGTGATGGTGCCGCTGTGGGCGGCCGGGCGGACGCAGTGGGCGGCGCAGGAGCGCGCCCGGGACCTGCTGACCAGCGTCGGCCTGGCCGACCGGACCCACCACCGGCCGGGGCAGCTCAGCGGCGGCCAGCAGCAGCGGGTGGCGGTGGCGCGTGCCCTGGCGCTGGATCCGCCGCTGATCCTGGCCGACGAGCCGACCGCGCAGCTGGACTTCGTGCGCGCCGGCGAGGTCGTGCAGCTGTTGCGGGTGCTGGCCGCCGGTGACCGGGTGGTGGTGGTGGCCACCCACGACACCCGGATCGTGCCGCTCGCCGACATCGTCATCCAGCTGTCGCCGACCGCCGCGCCCGCCCCGGCGCAGCCCCAGCACGCGCCGGTCCGGCTGGGACCGGGCGCGGTGCTGCTGGAACAGGGCAGCGTCGAGGATCTGATCTACGTCGTCACCGAAGGCGAGGTGGAGATCGCCCCCGACTCGGCCGGCCCCGGCGGCGGCTTGCTCAAGATCGGCAAACCGGACAACTACGCCGGCGAGCTCGGGCCGATGGTGCGTGTCCCGCGGTCGGCCACGGTCCGCGCACCCCGGGAAGCGACCGTGGTGAGCTACACCGTGGAGGCGTTCCGGGAGCAGTTCGGGCGGCCACCGGCTCCCGACGGCCCTAACGAACCCGCATCAACCTGACCGCCGGCGCGGCGTGCCTGTCCAGCCCCGGCAGGCGGGCGCGAGAAGATGCCTGTCATGGCTGAAGTGACCCGCCGGGCTGCGTTGCGCCTCGGGGTCGGTGCCGCGGGGGCCGCAGGCCTGTTCGGGTCCGGGATGCTGGGCGACCCGACGCTGTCGCGGGCCGCCCCGCCGGCTGCCCCGCCCGATAACACCGGCCCGGTTGCGACCGGCAACCCCTACCCGACCCGGGAATCCGGGTCGTTCGTTTCCGCGGCCCGCGGCGGGGTGGAGACCACCTGGATCATCGCCCGGCCGCCGGGGCAGACGGCGCCGCTGCGGCCGGTGATCGCGCTGCACTGCAAGGACGGCGACGCGGCGTGGGTGATGGATCTGGGCGTCGAGGAGGAGCTGGCGAAGCTGACCGCCTCGGGACGGCCGGCGTTCGCGGTGGTGGCCGTCGACGGCGGCAACACCTACTGGCGGCCGCACAGCTCCGGTGAGGACTCCGGGGCGATGGTGCTGAACGAGCTGATCCCGATGCTGGCCGACAAGGGCATCGACACCTCCCGGGTCGGGTTCATGGGCTGGTCGATGGGCGGCTACGGCGCGATGCTGCTGGGCACCCGCCTCGGCCCGGCGCGGACCGCCGGGATCTGCGCGATCAGCCCGGCGATCTACATGACCTACTTCGGCGCGCCCGCCGGGGCGTTCGACAGCGTCGACGACTGGCGCACCAACTCGGCTTTCAGCCTGGCGCCGCGGCTGGCGTCATTCCCGCTGCGGGTCGACTGCGGCACGTCGGACAGCTTCTACTACGCGACCAACCACTTCGTCGGCCAGCTGAATCCGCGACCGGCGGGCGGGTTCTCCCCCGGCGGCCACGACGTGTCCTACTGGCGGTCGCAGCTGCCGGCCGAGCTGGCCTGGCTGGGTTCGTGATTTCGGCGCGATAATCGTCGCTGAGCGAGGGTAATCGCGCCGAAATCGCTACGCTACGCCCGCAGCCGCAGGCTGTTCGTCACCACCAGAACCGACGAGGCGGCCATCGCCGCGCCCGCGATCATCGGGTTGAGCAACCCCGCGGCCGCCAGCGGAATCGCGGCGACGTTGTAGCCGAACGCCCAGATGAGGTTCTGTCGGATGATGCGCAGCGTGCGCGCCGACAGTCGCAGCGCGGTCGGAACGGTGCGAAGGTCTCCGCGCACCAGGGTGAGGTCGCCGGCCTCGATCGCGGCATCGGTGCCGGTGCCCATCGCCATGCCGATGTCGGCGGTGGCCAGTGCCACCGAGTCGTTGACGCCGTCGCCGACCATGGCCACCCGCCGGCCCCGGGCCTGCAGGCTCTTGACGGCATCGGCCTTGTCCGCGGGCAGCACGTCGGCGATGACGTCGGCCGGGTCGATCCCGACCTCGCCGGCCACCTTGCGGGCCACCGCCGCACCGTCGCCGGTGAGCAGCACCGGCGTGATGCCCATGGCCTTGAGTTCGGCCACCGCGGCCGCGCTGGTGGGCCGGACGGTGTCGGTCAGGGTGATCGTCCCGCGAGCCCGGCCGTCCCAGGACACCTCGACGGCCGTTCCGGTCTCGTGCGCGGCGGCCGAGCGGGTGACCTCGACGCGCACCCCGTCGACGACCCCGGTCACGCCGTGGCCGGGCCGGCTGGCGAACTCGGCGACCCGGCCGATCGGGACGCCGGCGGCCTTGGCTCCGGCGACGATGGCCGCGGCGATCGGGTGCTCGGACCCGGACTCGACGGCGGCGGCGCGCGCCAGCACGGTGTTCGGGTCCTCACCGTGGTCGACCGCCAGGCCACCGACGGCCATCACGCCGGTGGTGACGGTGCCGGTCTTGTCCAGCACCACGGTGTCGATGTCCTTGACGGTCTCGAGCACCTGCGGATTCTTGATGAGAATGCCCAGCTGCGCGCCCCGGCCGGTACCGACCAGGATGGCGGTCGGGGTGGCCAGCCCCAGCGCACACGGGCACGCGATGATCAGCACGGCCACGGCGGCGGTGAACGCCGCGGCGGCCGACTGTCCGGCCAGCAGCCAGCCGGCCAGCGTGAGCGCGGCGATCACCAGCACCGCGGGCACGAACACCGCCGACACCCGATCGGCCAGCCGCTGGATCGACGCCTTGCCGGCCTGGGCGTCGGTGACCAGCTTGGCCATCCGCGCCAGCTGGGTGTCGGCGCCCACCTTGGTGGCGCGGACCAGCACCAGCCCGGTGGTGTTGAGCACCCCGCCGAGCACCTGGTCGTCGACGCCCACCTCGACGGGCAGCGACTCGCCGGTCATCGCCGAGGTGTCCAGCGCGGTGGTGCCGTCGATGACGACGCCGTCGGTGGCGACCCGCTCACCGGGCCGGACCACGATCACGTCACCCACCCGCAGGTCGGCGACCGGTACCCGGTGCTCCTTGAGGCCGTCGGGGCCGCGCCGCATCACCGCGGCGTCCTTGGCGCCCAGTTCCAGCAGTTCGCGCAGCGCCGCGCCCGCCGAGCGTTTGGCGTGCGCCTCGGCGTAGCGGCCGGCCAGCAGGAATACCGTGACCACGGCCGCCACCTCGAAGTACAGGTGACCCGACCCGGTGACGACCACGACCGCCGACCACAGGTAGGCCGCCAGCGTGCCCAGCGACACCAGGGTGTCCATACTGGCGGCACCGTGGACGGCGTTGCGCAGCGCCGCACGGTGGAACGGGTAGCCGCCCCACGTCACGATCGGGGTGGTCAGTGCGAACGCCAGCCAGCCCCAGCCGCTGAACTGCCAGGCCATCACCATCGACAGCGCCACCACCGGAACGGCCAGCAGCGCCGAACCGATCAGCCGGGGGCGCAGTTGCCCGGCCGGCACGTCGGCGTGCTCGGCGGGGTGTTCGTGGCCGGCTCCGATCACCGCGGCCTGGTAGCCGGCGGATTCCACCGCCAGCACCAGGTCTTCGGCCGAGACACTGGAATCGTGCTCGACGTGGGCGCGTTCGACGGCCAGGTTCACGGTGGCATGTACGCCGTCGAGCGCGTTGAGGCCGCGTTCCACCCGCGCCGCGCACGACGCACAGGTCATTCCCCGCAGTTCGAGGTCGGTGGTGATCACCCCGCCGATGATACCCCCACGGGGTATTCGGCTTCCGGTCGGCGGCGGGCCCTGCGCAGCCGGGCCGCGCCGACCACCGCCAGCACGCCGGCCGCCGTCGCCAACAGCAGCGCCAGCAACAGCATCCGCGGATGGTAGGTCACCGAGGTGGTGACCGGTTCGCCGTCGGTCACCGGCGCGACCAGCACCAGGTAGCGCACGTGCCACGAGCTCACCGCGCAACCCACCGCCGCGGCACAGGCCAGGGCCAGCTCGATGAGCGCCCGGACCGTGGCGGCCCTCACCACGACGACTCTTCGTCGGGGTCCGGATCGGTGAGCTCGCCGGGCGGAACCGCGGCGGGCACCAGTTCGGTGAGCGCCGCGCGCAGCCTGCGGTGGTCACGCGCCCAGGCCTGCACCGTGCGCCGGCCGGTCAGCCGCAGCCCGATGCCCACCCGGCGGCGCGGCACCCCGCTCAGCTCACCCAATGCCCGGGCTTGCTGCCACTTCTCCGGTTCCGGTTTGCCCCAGCCGGTGGCCCGCTTGGCCTCCGGGTAGATCATCACGATGTCGGCGACCCGCAGGGTCTCGGTGCCTTGCCGCAGCGTGGTTTCGGAGAGTTCGACGGAGGTGTGGATGCGCGCCGCCTTGACCTGGATGGCGAGCATGCCCGAGACCAGCACCAGCATCACGGCGGGAACCAGCGGCTGAAACCCGTAGCCACCGGAGCTCTGGATCGCCGCCAGCAGTCCCGCGGCGACCGGGCCGAACAGCACCCAATACCAGCTGGCACCGCATTCGTAGAACAGCGGTGCCGGCTGCGACGTCGGCTCGGGCTCAGACATGTCGGGTCAGCCTAACGTGGCCCCGGATCGGTCGATTCCGGGCCACGCCCGCAGGTGGGACCGGCTACCGGGTGAAGTACTCCTGGGCGTCGGCGCGGTGCAGCAGGAAGGTGCCCGCGGCGATCAGCACCGACCCGACGATCCCGGTGATGGCGACGGTCACCGCGACCGCCGGCCGCGCGTCGGCGTGCGACAGTCCGCTGACCGCGTACGCCACCGAGGCGATCCCGCCGCCGGTCAATACCGTGCGGGCCCAGCGGTAGCCGGCGCGCATCAGCACCAGAAAGGTCGCCACCACCACGACCACCACCACCGCGGTCAGCCCGACGATCGGATAGGTCACCGGGGTGCCGGTCACCTCCGGGGAGGCCAGCAGGCTCACCACGTAGCCGGTCGTCATCAACGGCAGCGCGGCCAGCCACAGCCAGAACCCGGTGTCGACGTCGGCGGGCCGGGTGGCCGGCGGCGACTGCTGACCGGTGTGCGGGCCCGTCATGTCAGCCAGCAGGCCGCCTCGGCAGCCCAGTAGGTCAGCACGATGTCGGCGCCGGCGCGCCGGATCCCGATCAGCGACTCCAGCGCGGCCGCCCTTCCGTCGACCCAGCCGTTGGCCGCGGCCGCCGCGATCATCGCGTACTCGCCGGACACCTGGTAGGCGGCGACCGGCACCGTCGACACCGCGGCGGCCGCTGCGATCACGTCCAGATACCCCATGGCCGGCTTGACCATCACGATGTCGGCGCCCTCGGCGAGGTCGAGGCTGACCTCGCGCAGCGCCTCGCGGGCATTGCCGGGCTCCTGCTGGTAAGTGCGGCGGTCGCCCTCCAATGTCGAGGCGACCGCGTCGCGGAACGGCCCGTAGAACGCCGACGCGAACTTCGCCGCATACGCCAGGATGACCACGTCGGGGTACCCGGCGGCGTCCAGCCCGTCGCGGATGGCGGCGACCTGGCCGTCCATCATGCCGCTGGGGCTCACCACGTGGGCCCCGGAGCTCGCCTGCGCGACAGCCAGTTCCACGTAACGGGCCACAGTCGTGTCATTGTCGACCCGGCCGCGGTCGTCGAGCACGCCGCAGTGGCCGTGATCGGTGAACTCGTCCAGGCAGGTGTCGGCCATCAGCACGGTGGCATCACCGAGATCGGCGGCCAGCTCGCGCAGCGCGACGTTGAGCACGCCGTCCGGGTCGGTGCCCGCGGTACCGGTGCTGTCCTTGTCGGCCTGGTCGGGAACCCCGAACAGCATCAGCCCGCCCACCCCGGCGGCCACCGCGTCGGCGGCCGCAGCGCGCAGCGAGTCGCGGGTGTGCTGCACCACGCCGGGCATGGAGGGAATGGGCCTGGGCTCGGCGATGCCGTCGGCGACGAACATCGGCAGCACCAGATGCCTTGGCTCCAGCGACGTTTCGGCTACCAGGCGGCGCAGCGCCGGCGTGGAGCGCAGCCGACGTGGACGCTCTCTCACGCGTTCACTCTGCGTTGACCAGCCAACCTACTCGCACTTTTGCCGGGTGGGCGCAGAGTCAACGCGCGATGGGTCATCGCCGGCGGCTCTTCTTGCGCGGCGGGGGCAGCGCACCCTCGGCCCGCAGCCGGGCCGCGTGCTCGGCCAGCGCGTCGACCAGCGGACCCACCGCGGCGGTCTCGGGCTGCACGTCGACCCGCAGCCCGAATTCGGCTGCGGTCTCGGCGGTCTTGGGACCGATGCAGGCCACGATGGTCCTTGCGTGCGGCTTGCCGGCGATACCGACCAGGTTGCGCACCGTGGAGCTCGAGGTGAAGCACACCGCGTCGAACCCGCCGG
>CAYNJD010000109.1:0-9806 GCA_964397355.1 uncultured Mycobacterium sp.
CACCCCGGACCCGGGGGCGACGACGGCGTCCTTGCCGATCGAGGCGCCCGGCAGCAGGGTGGTGCGGGCACCGACGGTGGCGTCGTTGCCGACGGTGACGGGACCGACGTGGAACTTCTCGCCGTCGATCCAGTGCCCGCTCAGGTCGACCTCTGGCTCGATCGAGCACCGGTGTCCCAGCGTCAGCATCCCGGTCACCGGCGGGGCGGAGTGCAGATCGACGCCCTTGCCGATCGTATTGCCCAGCGCCCGAGCGTAATACACCAGCCACGGCGCCCCGGCCAGATTCTCGGCGCCGCTGGCCGCCGCGAGGCGTTCGGCGATCCAGACCCGCAGATGCTCGGGACCCCCGCGCCGATAGGTTCCCGGTTGCAGGCCGGCCAACAGCGCCCGCGCCCCGAGCGCCGCGATGCCCATCCGGCCCAGCGGGGTGACGAACAGCACGAACGCGATGATCACCCACCGCCAGTCGAGGTGCACCAGCCAGGGCAGCGGATGCAGCGCCGACACCGCGTTGTTGACCAGCGCCAGCCACGTCACCCACTGCAGACCCGCCAGCGTGGCCAGCGGCACCGCCAGCAGCAGCTGCGCGGCCTGGGTCAGCCGGGGGGTGGGGCGAACCGGGCTCGTGGCGGCAATGCCCGCGGGGTCGGTCCGGCCCATATCGTCGAGGAATCCGGCCAGCGAGCCGAGCCGCGGCCGGTCATAGACCTGCGCCACCGTGGTCTGCGGGTAGCGCTGCCGCAACGCGGCCACCAGCTGGGCGGCCTGCAGCGACCCGCCGCCGAGGGCGAAGAAATCGGCCCGCTCGTCCTCGACCGGTGTGCCCAGCACCTCACGCCACAGCCCGGCCAGCCACCCCACGGTGCCGTCGGCGGCCGACAGCCCGTCGGCCCCGGGTTCGGGTCCCACCGGCCATGGCAGCGCGTCGCGGTCCACCTTGCCCGACGTCCGGGTGGGCAGTTCGTCGACCAGCACCAGCCGCGGAACCAGCGCGGCGGGCAGTTGCCGGCCCAGCGCCGCGCGCGCGGCGGCCAGGTCGAAATCCGCGCCGGCGCTGATGAGATAACCGACCAACAGCGGGGTGCCGGTGGCGCTGGTCCGCACCGCGGCCGCGCCCCCGCCGACCCCGGGCAGCGTTATCAGCGCGGCGTCGATCTCGCCCAGCTCGATGCGCCGGCCCCCGATCTTGACCTGATCGTCGGCGCGGCCGCAGAAGATCAGCCCGTCCGGTTCCAGACGCACCAGGTCGCCGCTGCGGTAGGCCCGCGGCCAATCCAGGGCCGGCAGCGGCGCGTACTTCTCGGCGTCCCGGGCCTCGTCCAGATAGCGGCCCAGCCCGACACCGCCGATCACCAGCTCGCCGACCTCGCCGGTCTCGACGGGTGCCCCGTCGGGGCCGATCACGGCCAGATCCCAGCCCGGCAGCGGCAGCCCGATCCGCACCGGCCCGGGTCCGCCCAGCTTGGCCGCGCACGCCACCACGGTGGTCTCGGTGGGGCCGTAGGTGTTCCACACCTCGCGGCCGTCCACCGCCAGCCTGGCCGCCAGCTCCGGTGGGCAGGCCTCGCCGCCGAAGATCAGCAGCCGCACCGCCTCCAGCGCCTCGGCCGGCCACAGCGCGGCCAGGGTGGGCACGGTGGACACCACGGTGACGTCGCGTGCCACCAGCCAGGGCCCCAGGTCCATGCCGCTGCGCACCAGCGACCGGGGGGCGGGCACCAGGCACGCACCGTATCGCCACGCCAGCCACATCTCCTCGCACGACGCGTCGAACGCGACCGACAGCCCGCCCAGCACCCGGTCGCCGGGCCGAATCGGGGTGTCCTGCAAGAACAATTGTGCTTCGGCGTCGACGAATGCCGCCGCGTTGCGGTGAGTGATCGCCACGCCTTTGGGGGTGCCGGTGGATCCCGAGGTGAAGATGATCCAGGCATCGTCGCCGGCCGTCGGTGCCGCCGCCGGCCGGCCGCGCGACGTGCCGGGCCCGCGGGCCAAGCCCCGTTCGGTGATCACCGCCGCCACCTGCGCCTCGTTGAAGACCAGTTCGGCGCGCTCGGCCGGATCATCGGCGTCGACCGGTACGTAGGCCGCGCCGGCGGCCAGTGTGGCCAGGATCGCCGCGTAGAGCGCGTAACTGCCCGACGGCAGCCGGATGCCGATGCGATCGCCGCGGCCCAGGCCGCGGGCGGCCAGCCACGCCACGCTCTCCTCGATGTCGGCGATCAGCTCGCCGTAGGTCAAGACCACCTCGCCGTCGTCGATGGCGGGGGCGTCGGGGTGGCGGGCCGCGGTCGCCCGCAGGATGTCGATCAGGGTGCGGGGCGGCGCAGCCGACGCGGCGCGCAGGTACTGGGTCGGTACAAGCGGCGTCGGGACTTGCGGCGGGGGCACGTCTGTAGAACGTACCCAGCGGTCACCCGACGTGCAGCGCGCCGCGCGGCGTCACTTCGGCGCGACGTACCCGACCGGCCCCGACGCGATGCACACCGACAGCGCCGCGGTGTCGGCGCGTGCGGTGATGGCCTGGCCCGCACCGGGAAGCCGCACGTAGACACGATTGAGGCCGGGCCGCACCCGCACCCGGACGTCGGGGCCGTCGGACAGCGCCAGCGTCATCGCACCGTCGACGTTGGCCAGGTAGTTGATCTCGGCGGTCCAGTCGGCCGGCAGCAGCGGGCCGTCCAGCCCCAGCGTGGCCGGCAGGTCGGGCTGCACCAGATAGCCGCAGCGCGGCACCGGCCCGGACACGATGGTCCGCACCCAGGTCACCTGGGCGTCGGCCAGCGTACCGGCGCTGGTGAGCATCCGTAATCGCGGTGTCGCCGAAGCGAATTCAGGACGGTCGCGGACCAGCGCGAACAGGTGGCTGGCCAGGTTCTCCGGGTAGACGACCCGCTGCAGCACCAGCGGATCGACCTCCTGGTCGAGCAGCGGCGCGTCGGAGTCGGCGGCCGCGGCGGCCAGCGCCCGCCGGGCGTTCTGCAGGTATGCCCGGGCCGGGTCGTCGCGCCAGGACGACGCGAACGTGGCCGTCGAATACAGGCTGCTGGCGACGAACGCCGCCGCCAGGCCGGCCACCGCCACCCGGCGGGCCGGCGAGGCGTCCAGCCACCGCGACGAGTCCCGGTTGGCCGCGCACAACCCGACGGCGCCCAGGACGGCCAACACCACCACCAGGTCGGCCAGATAGCGCAGCGTCTGGGCCAGTTCCAGCGCGGTGAACGCCGAGGACCGCATCAGATAGATCGGGACCTGACAGCCCGCCGCGTAGCCGGCCGCGACCAGCCACACCGGTACCAGCCGGTGTTTACGCGCCAGCGTCACCGCCAGCAGGCCCGCCAGCACCAGCCAGCCGAGCGTCATCACCAGCGGGCCGGGCAGCGCCCACGGCGAGGCCGGTGCCCAGCGCGCCCACGCCCAGGGGCCGCCGGCCAGGCTCGGGACGATGCCGTGGCTGATCGAACGCCACAACAGCTCGCGGGTCATGTCCAGGTCGAGACTCCACCGCTGCTGGTTGACCACCGCGAGGTAGACGGCGATCCAGCCACCGGTCAGCGCCAGCGTCGCCGTCCACAACCGGACCCCGGCCCGCCACGCCTGCGTGATGGCGCCCATCGGCGGACTGCCGGTCACATAGCGCAGCAGCGCCGTCACCGTGAACGTCACGAATGGGATCACCGCGGCCTTCTCGAAGAACAGCAGGCCGCCCGCGTAGGCCAGCGTGCCGGTGAGCGCGTAGCGCCGATTTCCGGTGCGCGCCAACAGGATCGCGTCAGCGCACACCCAGGCCAGCGCCGCGCACATCGGCAGCGAGTTCAACGCCGCCGCCCACCACGCGAAGGCCGGCAGCCCCAGCGGACAGAACAACGCGAAGGTCAGCGGTACCAGCAGCACCGGCCGCCAGCCCAGGATCACCCACAGTGCGCGCAGCAGCGCGCATGAGGCCAACAGCTGCAGCACCACCAGGCTGGCCGCCGGTGCCGCCCACTGCAGCGGCCATGCCCGGCTCAGCGCGCCGGCGAGCAGGAACGCCCCCGGCATCACATGACCGTCGTGGTCGTCGAACAGATACGACGGCGACAGCAGCTCGTGGGTGCCGGCCCGGCCGATCAGGATCAGATCGTCCCAGTAGAAGTAGCCGCCGAACGCCACCGCGGCCCGGACCGCCAGCTGCGCGGCCATCAACGCGACCGCCGCGAGTGCAACCCAGGGCAGGCCGGCCATCCGCGTGCGCATGGCTATTTCTTACCTGTCGGTATGGTGGGCCGGTGCGAGCACTGGTCACCGGAGCAGCCGGATTCATCGGGTCGACGCTGGTAGACCGCCTGCGGGCGGACGGGCACGCGGTTACCGGCCTGGACAATTTCGCCACCGGGCGGGCCACCAACCTCGAGCACCTGACCGACGATCCCGACTTCAGCTTCGTCGAGGCCGACATCGTCACCGCCGATCTGGCCGACGTGCTGGCGCGGTGCCGGCCCGAGGTGATCTTCCACCTGGCCGCTCAGATCGACGTGCGTCACTCGGTGGCCGACCCGGAGTTCGACGCCTCGGTCAACGTCGTCGGCACGATCCGGCTCGCCGAGGCGGCACGCGCCGCGGGGGTGCGCAAGATCGTGCACACCTCCTCGGGCGGGTCGATCTACGGCACCCCGCCGCGCTACCCGACCAGTGAGGACGATCCCACTGATCCGGCCTCGCCCTACGCGGCGGGCAAAGTGGCCGGCGAGATCTACCTCAACACCTTCCGGCACCTCTACGGGCTGCAGTGTTCGCACATCGCGCCCGCCAACGTCTACGGGCCTCGGCAGGATCCGCACGGCGAGGCCGGCGTGGTGGCGATCTTCGCTCAGGCGCTGCTGAACGGCACCCCCACCAAGGTGTTCGGGGACGGATCCAACACCCGCGACTACGTGTTCGTCGACGACGTGGTGGACGCCTTCGTGCGGGCGGCCGGGCCGCAGGGCGACGGACAGCGGTTCAATGTCGGCACCGGCGTGGAAACCTCGGACCGGCAACTGCATTCGGCGGTGGCCGCCGCGGTCGGCGCACCCGACGACCCGGAGTTCCACCCGCCCCGGCTGGGCGATCTGAAGCGGTCCTGCCTGGACATCTCGCGGGCCCGCCAGGTGCTGGACTGGCAGCCGCGGGTCGCACTGTCCGACGGTGTGGCGCGCACCGTGTCGTACTTCCGGCAGGTGAACTCCGAGTGACGAATGTGGCATACTTCCTCGACGGAGGGGAGTATTCCTTCGTCGCAGTGTCGCCATCTCGTCGCCCGTCACCGGACGACCGGTGCTGCGGGCCGGTCCCCGGCGGAAGAGACCTCCAGCGCAACCAATGACGCTGGAGGCAACCCATGAACGTGTTCTCGATCGGCCGCTTCGGCCTGGACGCAGTCGGTGCAGCGGCTTCAACAGTTGTGGGAGCCAGCCTGGACCTCGCCGCCATCCCCTTGCGCGAAGGCGCCAAGATGCTGGCCGGTGAGCGCTCCGACCTGACCCGCCGGCGCAGCTGGCGCGGTGCGGGACGAGCCTGGATCGAGGTCCGCGGCCTCGACGAGGACGGCGGCGCCGAGATCGGCGCGGCGGTACTGGACGGCCTGCGGGACCGGCCGGGCGTCAGCTCGGTGCGGCTGAACCGCCCGCTGTCCCGGGTGATCGTCGAAATCGACGAGGACACTTCGCTGTCCGACCTGTGCGCCGAGGTCGAGGCCGTCGAAAAGGGCTTCGAACTGAGCGCCACCGACGGCGCCGCGCTGCCGGGCGACGGCCTGCTGCTGGCCGCCAAGGGCGCGATGGTGGGCGCCAACGCCGCGGGTCTGGCGATCGCGACGGTGGGCAGCGCGATGCGGTGGCCGGCCGCGCCGAAGATCTTCGATGCCGCGGCCTCGGTGGCCCGCTACCAGCCGCGGGTTCGCAGCATGCTGGAGGGCCGGATCGGGCGCGCGAGAACCGACACGGTGCTCTCGCTGGCCTCGCTCGGATCGCACGTCATCACGATGTCACCGGCGATCCTGGCGGTGGACATGATGGTGGAGGGGCTCAAAGCCGCCGAGTCCCGCGCCGCGGCGCTGGCCTGGAACCGCTACGAGCCGGAGCTGGCCCGCTACGCCGACCAGGCCGACGTGTACGCCGCGACGCGGCCGGTCCCGCGGCCGGACGGTGTGGTGGAGCGCCACATGAAACGGACGGCGCTGGCGCAGGTGGTCGGTGCCGGCGTGGTGGGTGCGCTGACCCGCAACCTGGACATGACCTCGAATGCGATCCTGGCGGCCTCCCCGAAGGCGGTGCGCACCAGCTGCGAATCATTCGCCGCGACGCTGGGGCAGGGGCTGGCGCACTCACACGAGGTGCTGCCGCTGCGCCCGGACAGCCTGCGCCGCCTCGACAAGGTCGACACCCTGGTCATCGATCCGCGGGTGCTGTCCGGCGAGCAGCGCCGGGTGGTGCAGATTCGCGGCGCGGGCGAGCACGAGCTGCAGCAGGCCTGGAGCAACGCGCAGAGCCTGCTCGACAAGCCCGGGCTGCGTCCGGGCTGGCACCGCGTCCCCCGGATGACCACGCGTGGGACGGCCCGCAAGGAAGCGGTGGAGGCGCTGATCCTGCCGGCGCACCACGCGCTGGCGTCGGCGGTGGTGCTCGAAGCCCGTGCCTCCGGAGCCGAGTTGGTCACGGTGGACACCGACATCCTGGGCGAACTGCGGCCCGGCTTCGACGACATCCGCGCGCTGGCCGGCGATATCGACGCGACGCTGGCCGCGGCCGTCACCGACTTGCAACAGGCCGGCCGCACCGTCGCGGTGCTGTCCTGCGTAGCGGCGCAGG
This sequence comes from uncultured Mycobacterium sp., assembly GCA_964397355.1. Classification (GTDB taxonomy): domain Bacteria; phylum Actinomycetota; class Actinomycetes; order Mycobacteriales; family Mycobacteriaceae; genus Mycobacterium. The sequence goes on from CAYNJD010000109.1 coordinate 6,831, forward strand.
CGCTGGCATCGGCCGATCTGGCGCTGGGCGTCATGCCGGTGGCCGATGAAGATGACGCCCTGCCGCCTCCTTTCCATGCCGACCTGCTGCTGGCCGACCTGTCCGGCGTGTGGCAGGTGCTGCGCGCGCTCCCGGCCGCGCGGGAGGCCAGCGAGCGTGGTGTCGCGATCTCGATCGGCGCCTCGACGATCGCCGGGTTGCTGCTGGTCCGCGGTGTCCGGGCGACGATTCCCGGTGTCGGGGCGCAACGCCGCCGCGGGCCCGGTCCGGTGACGATCGGGGCGGGTGCCGGGATGCTGTCGGGCTATCTGCTGGCCCGGCGGGTGCTTCGCGCCCGCGCGCCGCAGCCGGCGCCGGCCTACGAGTGGCACGCCATGTCGGTCGAGCAGGTGCGGGAGCTGTTGACGCCGGACACGCTGACACCGCTCAGTGAGCGGGTGCCGGTGGAGACGGCATCGGCGGGCATGTTCTTGCCGTTCGTGCATGCCGTGCGCGCCGAGCTGTCGGACCCGATGACACCGATCCTGGCGCTGTGCTCGGCGGCGACCGCCATGCTGGGGTCGCCGATCGACGCCGTGATGGTGGGCACCGTGCTCACCGGCAACGCCATGCTTGCCGCCTATCAGCGGCTGCGGGCCGAGAGCCGGCTCAACATCCTGCTGGCACAGCAGACCCCGCCGGCCCGCGTCGTGCTGATCGGCGAGGACGGCACGCGGACCTACCACGAGATCGCCGCCGAACAGCTGCTGCCCGGCGATCTGATCGAGGTGCGCAGCAACGAGGTGGTGCCCGCCGACGCCCGGATGCTCGAGGAGGCCGATGTCGAGGTCGACGAGTCGTCGTTGACCGGCGAATCGCTGTCGGTGGGCAAACAGCTCGAACCGACGCCGGGCGCCGAACTGGCCGAGCGCAGCTCGATGCTCTACGCGGGTTCCACGGTGATCGCCGGGAAGGCGCTGGCGATGGTGACCGCCGTCGGCCCCGACACCCAGACCCGCCGGGCCTCCGAATTGGCCTCCGGTGAGCTGCCCGAGGTCGGTTTGCAGTACCACCTGTCCCAGCTGGTCAGCCGGGCCTTCCCGGTGAGTGCGGCCGGTGGCGCCGCGGTCGGTGCGCTGGGGCTGCTGCGCCAGGGCGGGCTGCGTCAGGCACTGGGCAACGCGATCGCGGTGGCGATCGCCGCCGTTCCGGAGGGGATGCCGCTGATGGCGACCCTGGCCCAGCACTCGTCCTCGCAACGGCTGACCAAATCCGGTGCGCTGGTTCGGATCCCGCGGTCGGTGGAGGCGCTCGGCCGGGTCGACGTGGTCTGCTTCGACAAGACCGGAACGCTGTCCGAGAACCGGCTGCGGGTCACCACGGTGCGCCCGATGCCGGGTTATTCCGACGACGAGGTGCTCGGCACCGCGGCGCAGGCGGCGCCGGCGCCCGACGGTGCGGCGCACGCCCACGCCACCGACCAGGCCATCGTCGAGGGTGCGGCCGCCGCGCCGGGCGCCCGGCCGTGGACCGAACCCGACGCTCACCTGCCGTTCCGCTCGGGCCGGGCGTTCTCGGCATCCGTGCTGGGTTCCGACCTGGTCGTCAAGGGAGCACCGGAAGTGGTGCTCGACGCCTGCAAGAACGCCGGCGCCGACGTGGAGCAGCGGGTGGCCGCGATGGCGGCCCAGGGACTGCGGGTGATCGCGGTGGCCCAGGGCAAGCTGACCGCCGCGCAGGTGCGCGAGGTCCGGGAAGACTCCGACCGGATCGTCGAGGTGGCCGGTTCCGGGTTGACGCTGATCGGGTTCCTCGGTCTGGCCGACACGCCCCGCGCGGACTCGCCGCAGCTGCTGGCGGACCTGGCCGCCCGCGGGGTGGACATCCGGATGATCACTGGCGACCACCCGATCACCGCCACCGCGATCGCCGCCGAGATGGGTGTCACCGTCGGCGACGACGAGGTCATCACCGGCTCGGAGTGGAATGCCCTGACCCGCAAGGAACAAGAGCAGGTGGTCTGCGAGCGGGTGATCTTCGCCCGGATGTCGCCGGAGAACAAGGTGCAGATCGTCCAGACGCTGGAGCGCGCCGGGCGGGTGTCGGCGATGGTGGGTGACGGCGCCAACGACGCCGCCGCGATCCGCGCCGCCACCGTGGGACTCGGCGTCGTCGCGCACGGCAGCGATTCGGCGCACACCACCGCCGACGTGGTGCTGACCGACGGCAAGATCGGAGCGTTGATCGACGCGATCGATGAGGGCCGCCGGTTGTGGAAGGGCGTGCAGCTGGCGATCTCCGGGCTGCTCGGCGGCAACGCCGGCGAGGTGATCTTCTCCATCATCGGCACCGCGGTCACCGGAAATTCGCCGTTGAACACCCGGCAGCTGCTGCTGATGAACACGCTGACCGACGCGCTGCCGGCCACCGCGGTCGCCGTCAGCACGCCGGCGGGCGCGATCGGCGGCGCGGTGCGCGGCCTCGACGAGCAGAAGCTGTGGCGTGCCGTGGCGTTCCGGGGCGGGGTCACCGCCGCCGCGGGCACCGCCGCCTGGGTGATGGCCTCGGCCACCGGTATGCCGCAGCGGGCCGCGACGGTGGCGCTGATCTCCCTGGTCTCCACCGAACTCGGCCAGACCGTGGTCGATTCGCGGGCCCCGCTGGTGCTGCTCACCGCGGCCGGTTCGTTCGCGGTGTTCGCCGCGATGATCACCACGCCGGGCGTCAGCCAGCTGCTCGGATGCACACCGGTCGGCCCGATCGGTTGGGCGCAGGGCATCGGCACGGCCGTGGCGGCCACCGCCGCGGTGGCAGTGGCCAGCCGGTTCTCGGGCACCACGGAGCAGACTCCCGCGCAGACGGCGCTTGAGGCCCCGGCGAAGAAGGCCGCGATCAGCAAGGCCCCGGCCAAGAAGGCGCCGGTCAAGAAGGCCCCGGCCAAGAAGGCGCCGGTCAAGAAGGCGCCGGTCAAGAAGGCGCCGGTCAAGAAGGCTGCGG
>CAYNJD010000110.1:0-9798 GCA_964397355.1 uncultured Mycobacterium sp.
CCGGCGGCCAGCGTCACCGCCAGGATCTCCGGCTTGAGCCGGGTGCCGGCGCACTCCGGGCACGGGATGTCGCGCATGAACCCGGCGTAGCGTTCCTTCATCTGCTCGGATTCGGTCTGCTCCATCTTGCGCTGCAGGAACGCCATCACACCTTCGAAGTCGGTGTAGTAGGAGCGGGTGCGGCCGTACCGGTTGCGGTAGCGCACGTGGACCTGCTCGTCGGAGCCCTCCAGGATGGCCCTGCGGGCCTTGGCCGGCAGCTTGCGCCACGGGGTGTCGACGTCGAAGCCCATCGACGCGCCGAGGCTGGCCATCATCCGGGTGAAGTACTCGCTGGTGGGCCCCATCGACCACGGCGCCACCGCGCCCTCGGCCAGCGTGCGGTCCGGGTCGGGCACCACCAGGTCGGCGTCGACTTCTTTGCGGATGCCCAGCCCGGCGCATTCCGGGCAGGCGCCGTAAGGCGAGTTGAACGAGAACGACCGCGGCTCCAGGTCGTCGACGGCCAGCGCGTGCCCGTTGGGGCAGGCCAGCTTCTCGGAGAACCGCTGCTCGCGGTGGGGGTGGTCGTCATCGCGGTCGACGAACTCCAGCACCACGATGCCGTCGGCCAGGCCCAACGCGGTCTCGATGGAGTCGGTGAGCCGCTGCTTGGCCGACCCCTTGACCGTCAGCCGGTCCACCACGACGTCGACGTCGTGCTTCTCCTGTTTTTTGAGCTTGGGCGGATCGGTGAGCGAGTGCACCACGCCGTCGACCCGGACCCGGCTGTAGCCCTGGGTGTTGAGCTTCTCGAACAGGTCGGCGAACTCCCCCTTGCGGGTGCGCACCACCGGGGCCAGCACCTGGAACCGCAGGCCCTCGTCCATGGCCAGCACCTGGTCGACGATCTGCTGCGGGGTCTGACGGGCGATGCGCTCACCGCAGACCGGGCAGTGCGGCGTGCCGGCCCGCGCGTAAAGCAGCCGCAGGTAGTCGTAGACCTCGGTGATGGTGCCGACCGTCGAGCGGGGGTTGCGGTTGGTGGACTTCTGGTCGATGGACACCGCCGGCGACAGGCCCTCGATGAAGTCGACGTCGGGTTTGTCCATCTGGCCGAGGAACTGCCGGGCGTACGCCGACAGTGATTCGACGTAGCGGCGCTGGCCCTCGGCGAAAATCGTGTCGAAGGCCAGCGACGACTTGCCCGACCCGGACAGCCCGGTGAAGACGATCAGCGCGTCACGTGGCAGGTCCAGGTCCACACTGCGCAGGTTGTGTTCGCGCGCACCCTTGACGATCAGCCGGTCAGCCACCCACCCATGCTATGTGTCGCTACCGACGGTGGGCTCGGGGCCAGTACGGTGGCGGACATGACCAGCAAGATCTCGGTTGACGATGCCTACACCGGCCATGTGGAGCCCGGCACCGCGGCCCGCCGCACGCTGCCCGGGGCCACCATCATCAAGACCTCGGTGGGCCCGATGGACAACAACGCCTATCTGGTGACATGCACCAACACCGGCAAGACGCTGCTGATCGACGCGGCCAACGACGCCGAGACACTGCTGGCGCTGGTGCGCGACCACGCTCCGCAGGTGTCGCTCATCGTGACCAGCCACCAGCACTTCGACCACTGGCAGGCGCTGGCCGCCCTGGCCGAGGCCACCGGGGCGCCGACGGCCGCGCACGAACTGGACGCCGAGCCGCTGCCGGTGACCCCGGACCGGTTGCTGGCCGACGGCGACACCGTGACGGTGGGTGAGCTGAGTTTCGACGTGATCCATCTGCAGGGCCACACCGAGGGCTCGGTGGCGCTGGCACTCGACGGCGCGGCCACCGGCGGACCGACCCAGCTGTTCACCGGCGACTGCCTGTTTCCGGGCGGGGTCGGCAAGACCTGGCAGCCCGGGGATTTCGAGCGGCTGCTCGGGGATGTGAGCCGCAAGGTGTTCGACCGGTTCGGCGACGACACCGTCGTCTACCCGGGGCACGGTGACGACACCACGCTCGGCACCGAGCGCCCACATCTGGCCGAGTGGCGCGAACGGGGTTGGTGACCGGACAAAACCCCTTGTCAGCAGGCAAAAGGCGCTTATACTGAGGTGTTTCGGGGGGCCGGAGGCTGCGGAGGGGCGGATGACGGCCAGACCGGCGTGCCCGACCTGCGGCACCGAACCGCGCCCGGGCGCCCGGTTCTGCGACGGCTGCGGCTCACTGATCGCGACAGCCGTCAAGCACGCCGAGTACAAGCAGGTGACGGTGCTGTTCGCCGACGTGGTGCAGTCGATGCGGATCGCGGCGGCGGTCGGCCCCGAGCGGCTGCGCGAGATCATGACCGAGCTGGTGGCCCGGGCGGCCGCCGAGGTGCAGCACTTCGGCGGCACGGTCGACAAGTTCACCGGCGACGGGATCATGGCGATCTTCGGCGCACCGGCGGCATTGGAGGACCACGCGGTCCGCGCCTGCCTGGCGGCCCTGGGGGTTCAAGAGCAGGCTCGCGGGCTCGCCGCCGAGGTGCGCGGACGCGACGGGGTGGACCTGCGGTTGCGGGTCGGAATCAACTCCGGCGAGGTCATTGTCGGTGACATCGGTTCGGGCGCACCGGGTTACACCGCGATTGGTGAGCAGGTGGGCATCGCACAGCGAATGGAGTCCATCGCCCCGCCGGGCGGGGTGATGCTCAGCGCCGCGACCGCTGAGTTGGTTGCCGCAGTGTCGGTGCTCGGCGAACCGGAGCTGGTGCGCGTCAAGGGCGTTGCCGATGCCGTGGCGGCCCGCCGCCTGCTCAGCGTGACACCGCGGCGCCGGCCGGACAGGCCCGCGGAGTCGGCCCTGGTGGGCCGCGAGCCGGAGTTGACCACACTCGAGACGATGCTCCGCAAGTCGGTCAACGGCCACGGGGCGGCGGTGTGCATGGTCGGCACCGCCGGGATCGGCAAGACACGTCTGGTCGACGAGATCACCCAAACCGCGAAAATCCATGGTGTCGAAGTATTTTCCGCCTATTGCGAGGCGCACACCACCGACGTGGCCTTTCACGTCGTGGCCGGGCTGCTGGGCGCGGTGGCGCGAGGCGGCGGTGTCGACGACGACAACATCCGGGAAACCGTGCGTACCCGGATACCCGGCGCCGACCCCGAAGACATGCTGCTGCTCGACGACCTGCTCGGCGTCGTCGAACCCGGGGTGGAACTACCGAAGATCGACGCGGATGCGCGGCGGCGTCGGCTGACCGCGCTGATCAACACCGCCCAGGTGGCCCGCACCCACCCGGCGATCTTCGTGGTCGAGGACGTGCACTGGATCGACGAGGCCAGCGAATCCATGCTCGCGGATTTTCTGGCGGTGGTCGCCGACACCTGTTCGCTGGTGCTGATCACCTGCCGCCCCGAGTATCACGGGATCCTGCGGCGGGCGCACGGCGTGGCGACCATCGCGCTGGACCCGCTCGACACCCGGGAGACTTCGCTGCTGGTGACCGAACTGGTGGGCACCGACCCGTCGGTTGCGGAAGTCGCCGGGATCATCGCCGACCACTCGGCCGGTAACCCGTTCTTCGCCGAGGAGATCACCCGCGAGCTCGGGCAACGCGGCGTGTTGGTCGGTGAGCGCGGCAGCTACGTCTGTCACACCGCCGCCACCGAAATCCACGTGCCGGCAACCCTGCAGGCGACGCTGGCCGCCCGCATCGACCGGCTGGGCGCGGCCGCCAAACACAGCCTGGCCGCCGCCGCCGTCATCGGATCCCGCTTCAGCGGCGACCTGCTGACCGGACTCGGCGTCGATCCGTGCGTCGACGAATTGATCAGCGCCGAGCTGATCGAACCCCTGCAGTCCGCCCCCGATGCCGACTACGCGTTTCAGCATCCGCTGATCCGCATGGTCGCCTACGAGACACAATTGCGGTCCGATCGCGCGGCAGTGCACCGAAAGCTGGCGGCCGCCATCGAATCACGCGACCCGGCGGCGGCTGACCAGAACGCCGCGCTGATCGCCGAACACCTGGAGGCCGCCGGCGACGGGCACGCCGCCTACGGGTGGCACCTGCGGGCCGCGGGCTGGGCGCTGAACCGCGACATCGCCGCGGCACGGCGGAGCTGGGAACGCGCCCAGAACATCGCCGACGCACTGCCCGCCGATGACCCCGGCCGGACCGCCATGCGGATCGCCCCGCGCACCATGCTGTGCGGAATCGCCTGGCGCGCTGAGATAGTCGACATCGTGGCGCGATTCGAAGAGCTGCGCGCACTGTGCGACACCGGCGGAGACAAGGCGTCATTGGCGATCGCGATGGCGGGCCTGGTGATCGGCGATGTCTACCAGGACCGGATACGTCATGCGTCACAGCTGGCATCGGAAACGATGGCGCTGCTGGCGTCGATCGACGATGCGTCGCTGACGGTCGGGCTGTCCTTCGCCGCGATCTACGCCAAGACCGAAATGGGCGACTGGTCCGATGTTCTGGACTGGTCACAGCGCGTCATCGACCTCGCCGACGGGGATCCGGCGAAGGGCAACTTCCTGCTCGGCTCGCCGCTGGCGGTGGTGCTGGCCGAGCGCTCGATCGCGCGGTGGCGGCTCGGGCTTCCCGGATGGCGCGAGGACCAGGAGTGCGCCCTGGCCATGGCTCACCGCACCGACGCGTTGTCGTTTGTCGTGGCGGTCGCCTTCATCTACCAGAGCGGGATCGGGTACGGCGTGTTGAGCGCGGATGACGCCGCGGTGCGCACCATCGAGGAAGCCGTCCAGCACGCCGAACGCTCCGGTGACAACTACACGCTGGCCAAGGCACGCCAGACGCTGGGCTTCACGCTGCTGCACCGCCCCACCGCCGCCGAACGCGACCGCGGACAGCGGCTGCTGGCCGAGGTCCGCAATGTGGGCGAGTTACCGATCAGCCTGGTCTTCCTGGCCCGGGAGCGGGCCCGGCGCGGAGACCGCGACCACGCGCTGCCGGTCATCCGCAGCATCGCCGACGAGCTGGTCAGCGGCGGGCAACTGCTGGGGTGGGGTTTTCACGCGACGAACGTTCTGGTGGAGACCCTGCTCGACGGCGGCAGCGAAGCCGAGCTGGCCGAAGCCGAGACCGCGATCGAGTTCCTGGCGACCGCGCCCGGCGAAGAGAACCTGGCGATACGCGAGATCTGGCTGCTGCGGCTGCGTGCCCTGCTGGCGCGGGCGCACGGCGACCCCGCGGCTTTCGCCGACTTCCGCGAACGCCATCGCGAGCTGGCCGCGAGGCTCGGCTTCGACGGGCATCTCGCCTGGGCCGAAGCGATGAAGTGACCGTCGCCCGGTCAGCCGGTGGTGTGCACGATCAGCACGTCGACCTTGGCGCGCCGCGATACGTTGGCCGGCACCGAACCGAGCAGCCGCCCGGCGATGGTGCTCAGCCCGACGTTGCCGACCACCAGCAGGTCGGCCTTGACCGATTCGGCCAGCTCCACCAGCGCGTCCACCGGGGCTCCGACGATGGCCTTCTCCTCCACCTCGTAGGCGCCGGCGGCGATGGCCCGCTCCTTGGCCTCCTTGAGGATGGCGTAGATGGGTGCGCTGCCGGATGCCTTGTAGCTCTCGTCCTTGAGTGCGTCGGCGGCCCGCGGGTCGTCGGCGTGCGGCAGGTAAGCGGTGGCGATGACGACCTTCGCGCCCTCACCGGAAGCCAGGTGACCGGCGCGGTCGACGGCGCGCAGCGAAGAGTCCGAGCCGTCCGTGCCGACCACCACGGTCTTGTAGCCGCTCATCCGTAACCCTCCTGGGGAATAGGTGAATAGTTGCCAGGTTCCTAAGCCATGGCGACATTAACGCGTCAGCGGCCCTGATGGGGGCGATTGGCGCCACATGTCGGCTGCGTGATCGCGCACACTGCCACCTGATCGGTTGCGAAGACCCGTTCGGCCGGCCGCCGTGACGTGGCTGACAGGGCACCGTGAACGGTAGCGTGGCGAACACAATCACGTTCCCCCATAGCGATAGCGCACGCCGTTGAGCCTGGTACTGACGCCGGAACCGGTGAGCACGGCAGCGGGTCCGCCCCGCCGGCCGCGGCAGCCGCCGGATGCGATCGTGACCGCGTTGCTGGCCGCGGTGATCAGCGGCATCGGGGCGAACCGGCCGTCGCTGTGGTTCGACGAGGCGGCCACCATCTCGGCGGCTACGCACCGGTCACTGCCCGAACTGTGGCACCTGCTGACCCATATCGACGCGGTGCACGGCCTGTACTACCTGGTCATGCACGGCTGGTTCGCCGTCTTCCCCGCCACCGAGTTCTGGTCGCGGGTGCCCAGCGCCCTGGCCGTCGGGGTCGGTGCCGGCGGTGTCGTGGTGTTGTCCCGGCAGTTCGCCGGCCGGCAGGTCGCGGTGTGTGCCGGGGTGCTCTATGCCGTCCTGCCCCGGATGACGTGGGCCGGTGTCGAAGCGCGCCCCTACGCATTCGCGGCGGCGTCCGCGGTGTGGCTCACGGTGCTGTGGGTGATCGCGGCGCGACGCAACAGCGGGCGGGAGTGGGCCGGCTACGGCGCCGCTGTGGTGGCGGCGACGCTGCTGAACATCTTCACGGTGCTGCTGGTGGCGGCGCACGCCATGGCGCTGCGATCTGCGGGCGGCGACCGCTCGGCGAGGCGGCGGTTCGCGGTGGCGGCCGGTGTGGCACTGGCGACGCTGGCCCCGTTTGTGTGGTTCAGCCAGCAGCAGATCCGGCAGGTCGGCTGGATCCGGTCGGTGGACCTGTACACCGTCGTCGAGGTCGTGCAGCAGCAGTATTTCGACAAAAGCATCCCGTTCGCCGTCGTGGCCTGGCTGGTGATCCTCGGTGCCGCGGTCGCGGTTCGAACCGGCGCCCGCCCGGCACCCGCCGGCGGCACCCGGCAGCTGGCGGTGCTGTGCGCCGCCTGGATGCTGTTGCCGACGCTGGCCACGGTGGCCTATTCGTTGCTGGTCAACCCCGTCTACTACCCGCGGTATCTGATCAGCACCGCACCGGCGATGGCGATCGCGCTGGCACTGGCCGTCACCACGATCGCCGGATCGCGACGGGCCGTCGCCGGTGTCGTCGCGCTGCTGGTGATCGCGGCGGTACCGAATTACGTTGTCAATCAGCGGGATCGGTACACCAAAGAAGGCTGGGACTACAGCGCGGTGGCCGATGTGATCGATGAGCACGCCCGGCCCGGGGACTGTCTGCTGATCGACAACACCACCCGATGGTTGCCCGGCCCGATCCGGGCGCTGACGGCCGGACGCCCCGAGACGTTCGCGAAGCTGCGGGATCCGGGGCGGGGTCCGCGGCGCCAAGACCTGGGGCGGCTGTGGGACGGGCATCTGGCGGTGTGGGCGCTGACCGAACAGCTCGACCGGTGCCCGACGGTGTGGACCATCACCGATCACGACCGCTCGCTGCCGGCTCATCAGGCCGCGGTGCGGCTGGCCCCGGGGTCACGATTCGCCCGCACCCCCGACGGCCGGGTGCTGCACGGTCTGGGTTTTCATGTCGTGGAGCGCTGGCAGTTCACCTTCGCGCAGGTGATCAAGTCCACCCGCTGAACCCCCTCAGGAGGTGACGCCGACTAGCGGCTCGGCGCCACGGCTGGCCCGGTAGGCCACCACGCACCCCACGGCGGCCATGGCCGCGAAGATGGCGAACAGCCAGCGAGCCGCCGGCAATCCGGTGCTGATGGCGGTGTTGACCACCAGGCCGGCGAAGCCGGCTCCGAACGCCCCGCCGATCAGCGCGACGGTGTTGATCGCGGCGGCCGCCGTACCGCCCTCGGCGGGATCGTCGACGCAGCTCATCGCCCACGCCGACAGGTGCGGCCAGCCGGCGCCGACGCCGATGCCGACGACCAGCAGCGCCATCGCCCAGATCGCCCCGACCGCGGTCGGGTTGTAGTGGTTCATCCGGGTGAACGCCACCACCGCCAGCCCGGCCGACATCACCAGCGGCGCGCTGATCACCAGCCCGATGATCACCCGCACCTTGCTGACCGAGGCGCTGGCGATCTCGCTGAACGTCCAGCCGGTCGACAGTGCGGCGCCCAGGAAACCGGCCATCACCGGCGGCAGGTGGGCCAGCCGCTGCCCGAGCAGCGGGATGTACAGGTTGGCCTTCGTGGTGGCCATCAGCAGGCCCAACGTCAGGTAGATCCACTTCTCCCGGCCCGGGTGGAACGCGCTGGGCGGCAGCACCGCCGCCGACGAGCGCCGGTCCAGGACCAAAAACACCACCAGCAGGCCCGCGCCCGCGGCCAGCAGACTCGCCGCGCCGAGCAGGTTGTGCGGTAGCTGCGCCACGCTGACCGCCAGTGCGGCGCCGCCGAGCAGCAGCAGCGACCGCACCGGGATCTTCATCGGTTCGCCGTAGTGGCCGCCGCGGCTGGCCGCCAGCACCACGGTCACCCCGGCCGCCATCACCCCCGACAGCACCGCCATCACCACGAACGCCCACCGCCAGACCCCGAACTGGGCGAACAGACCACCGGCTGCCGGCCCGACCAACGTGCCGATCCCCCACATGGCCGATACCAGCCCGGAAGCCCGGGTCCACAGCCAGCTGGGCAGCACCGCGTTGATCAGCGCATAGCCGAGGCCGGCCAGCAGCCCACCGCCCATGCCCTGCAGCATGCGACCGATCAGCAGGATCTCCATGTGGGGGGCGATCGCACACACCGCGGCGCCGGAGCCGAACGCCAGCAGGCCCCACAGGTAGGCCGACCGGGAACCGATCCGTACCAGAATCGCGTTGGCCGCCGCGGCGGCGAGCACCGATCCGACCAGATACAGCGTGGTCACCCAGGAGTAAAACCGCTCACCGCCGATGTCCTTGACCGTGCTGGGCAGCAGGCTGATCGTCAGAAACTCGTTGATGGCGTATAGCGCAACACCGCCGGCGAGCACGGCTGCGGTACCGAAGTACCGCCGGCCGAGCAGCTCCCGCCAGCTGCCAGTGTTTACAGCGGAGTCACTCATCACCGCTTCAGTCAGATCCACCACCGCTTGAAGTCAATCACGGAACACCACGACACGCGAAAACGGGCCGCTCGCTGGCGCGTCATTTCAGGCCGGCGGCGTCCATCCCCCGCAATTCTTTCTTGAGGTCGGCGATCTCGTCGCGGATTCGTGCGGCCAGTTCGAATTGCAGGTCGCGGGCCGCGTTCATCATCTGCTCGGTGAGGTCCTTGATCAAGTCGGCCAGTTCGGCGCGCGGCATACCGGCGGTGTCGCGGCCCTCGAACACCCCGGCAGAAACGTATTGGCCCGCCCGGCCGGGCTCTCCCTGCGCGCGGCGACCGCGGGAGGCGTTGCGCCCCGACCCGGCGACCTCGACGGTCTCGCTGTCGGCGGCCTCCCGGTACACCTGGTCGAGGATGTCGGCGATCTTCTTGCGCAGCGGCTGCGGGTCGATGTTGTTGGCCTCGTTGTAGGCGATCTGCTTGGTCCGGCGCCGTTCGGTCTCGTCGATGGCCTCCCGCATCGAGTCGGTGATGGTGTCGGCGTACATGTGCACTTCGCCGGAGACGTTGCGGGCGGCGCGGCCGATGGTCTGGATCAGGCTGCGCGTGGAACGCAGGAACCCCTCCTTGTCCGCGTCCAGAATCGACACCAGCGACACTTCGGGCAGGTCCAGGCCCTCCCGCAGCAGGTTGATGCCGATCAGCACGTCGTAGTCGCCGAGCCGAAGCTGCCGCAGCAGCTCCACCCGGCGCAACGTGTCGACCTCGGAGTGCAGGTAGCGCACCCGGATCCCCATCTCCAGCAGGTAGTCGGTGAGGTCTTCGGCCATCTTCTTGGTCAGCGTGGTCACCAGCACCCGCTCGTCGG